>DATEDK010000293.1:0-4477 GCA_035281685.1 Kiloniellales bacterium
GTCAGCTCGACGGTCTGGCCGATCTTGATCTGCGCGTAGAAGAGCTCGGGCACCTTGAAGTCGACCTTCAGCCGGTCGATCTTCTCCAGGTTCACGATCTCGGTGCCGGGCTCGATGTAGGCACCGACGGAGAGCTTGCGCAGGCCGACCGTGCCATCGAAGGGGGCATTGATCGAAAGCTTGTCGATGCGCGCGCTGATCAGCTCGAAGAGCGCGCGCGCGCGGGCCAGCTCGGTCTGCGCCTCGTCGCGGGCGCGCTGCGTTGCTGAGCCGCTCTCCGCCAGGGTGGCGACGCGCTTGAAGTTGGCCTCCGCCAGCTCCAGGCGGGCCTGGGCGTCGATCAGTTCGACCTGCGCCAGCTCGTCGTCGAGCCGGACCAGCACGTCGCCCTCTTTGACCGTCTGACCTTCCTCGAAGAGGATTTCCTCGATGCGGCCGGCGAGCTCGGAGGCGATCCAGACCGACTCGTCGGACTGCAGCGAGCCGACCGAGCGGATCTCCTGCCAGGCCTGGACGGCGCGCGCCTCGGCTACCTCGACCGGGAAGCCGACCGGCTGCTGCGCCTGCTCCGCAACCACTTCCTTGGCAAAGGCGCCTTCCGGCGCCTTCGACCAGAGGTCCCTGAATGCCACCGGCCAGAAGTTCGGCGGCCAGCCCGCAACCCAGGCGCCGCCCGCCAGCAAGATGGCGAGCATCCCCAGGACCAGCAGCGGTCGCGCCGTACGGCTGCGCACGTCGGAACTCCTAATCTAAGCGCAAACGCCCGGGAGACGGACGCCGGGGGCTGCACTGCGGTACGCAGGGCTTGCCGGCCCCATCCCCGCCTCGCAGACTGATTTCGCCGGCGCACCCTGGCTCTGCTGGAAAGGGTAAGCCGCTGGCGCCAGCTTGTCGACGACCACTCGGTGAAAGCGCTGTCCGGCCGCAGCCTTGGAGATTGACGATCGCGTGACCACGCTCCTTTTGACCCATCCCGCCTGCGCCCGCCACGACCCCGGCGCCTGGCATCCGGAACGCCCGGCGCGGCTGGGTGCCGTCGTGCAGGCGCTGCAGCAGCCGAGCTTCGAGGCCCTGCAATGGCGCGAGGCGCCGCGCGCGTCGCTGGAGGCGATACGCCTGGCGCACCCTGGCGATTTCGCCGAGCGCGTGCTGGCGCTGATCCCCGAGGAGGGCCATGCCGGCGTCGATGTCGACACCACGGTCTCGCCCGACTCCGGCGAGGCGGCGCTGCGCGCGGCCGGTGCGCTCATCGCCGGGGTCGACGCGGTGGTCGGCGGCGAGGCCTCGACTGCCTTCTGCGCGGTGCGGCCGCCCGGCCACCATGCCGAGCCCGACGTCGCCATGGGCTTCTGCCTCTTCAACAATGTCGCCATCGCCGCGCGCCACGCGCAGACGAGCCACGGGTTGAAGCGTATCGCCGTGGTCGACTTCGACGTGCATCACGGTAACGGCAGCCAGGCGATGTTCTGGGACGACGCCGGCGTCTTCTTCGCCTCCTCGCACCAGTATCCGCTCTACCCGGGTACCGGCCGGCGCGAGGAGCGCGGCGCGCACGGGCAGATCGTCAACGCGCCGCTCGCGCCCGGCAGCGGCTCCGAGCTGTTCCGCCTGGCCTGGAGCGAGATCATCCTCCCCTCGCTCGACCGCTTCGCGCCCGAGCTGGTCCTGGTCTCCGCCGGTTTCGACGCCCACCTGCTCGATCCGCTGGCCAACCTCGAGCTGGGCGAGGCGGACTACGCCTGGGTCACGGGCGAGCTGAAGAGGCTCGCGGCGAAGCACGCCAAGGGACGCATGGTTTCCACCCTGGAAGGTGGCTACCACCTCGAGGCGCTGGCCGCCTCGGCGGCCGCGCACGTCAAGGCGTTGATGGACGCATGATTCCCTCTCCCGTGCGAAGCACGGGGGAGGGTTAGGGAGGGGGTGTCGACAATCGAGCTGCTTCGTCGAGACCCCCTCCCCAACCCTCCCCCACGCTGCGCGTGGTGGAGGGGGCTCGACTCCTTATGCCGTCTTGATCCAGACCGCCTTCACGTTGACGTACTCGTCGAGGTGCTGCAGGCCGCCCTCGCGGCCGTAGCCGCTCATCTTGTAGCCGCCGAAGGGCACCGCCGGGTCCATCGCCTGGTAGCAGTTGACCCAGACCGAGCCGGCACGGATGCCCTTGGCCAGGCGGTGCGCCTTCGAGACGTCGCGGGTCCACACGCCGCTGCCGAGCCCGAAGGTCGTGGCGTTGGCGCGCCGCAGCACCTCGTCGATGTCGTCGAAGGGAATGGCCGAGAGCACCGGACCGAAGATCTCCTCCTGCGCGATGCGCATGTCGTCCTTCACGTCCGCGAAGACGGTCGGCGGCACGAAGTAGCCCTTGGCGAGCTCGCCTTCGGTGGCGCGCGCACCGCCTGCGACGGCGCGGGCGCCTTCCTTCTGTCCCACGGCGAGATAGCCGGTGACGCGGTCGAGCTGCTCCTGCGAGACCAGCGGGCCGATCTGCACCTGCGGATCGAGGCCGTTGCCCACGCGCAGCTTCCGGCCGAACTCGGCAACGCCGCCGACGAAGTCGTCGTAGACCTTCTTCTCGACGAACAGCCGCGTGCCGGCGCTGCAGATCTGGCCGGAGTTGGCGAAGACCGCCATGGCGGCGCCGGGGATCGCGCCCTCGAGGTCGGCGTCGGCGAAGACGATGTCGGGCGACTTGCCGCCGAGCTCCAGGGTGACGCGCTTCAGGTTGCCGGCCGAGGCCTGCACGATCTTCTGGCCCGTGGCGACCGAGCCGGTGAAGGCGACCTTGTCTACGTCGGGGTGCGCGGCCAGCGCCGCGCCCGCGGTTTCGCCATAGCCGGTGACGATGTTGACCACGCCCTCCGGCAGCCCGGCCTCGAGCATCAGCTCGCCCAGGCGCAGCGGCGTCAGCGGCGCCTCCTCGGCCGGCTTCAGCACCATGGTGCAGCCGGTGGCCAGCACCGGACCGATCTTCCAAATCGAGGAGCTGAGCGGCGCGTTCCAGGGAATGATCGCGCCGACCACGCCGACCGGCTCCTTCAGCGTGTAGGAGAAGATCTCGCCGGTGGGAAAGGAGTTCTCGATGGTCTCGCCGTGCATCGCCGTCGCCATGCCGGCGTAGTAGCACAGCATGCCGACCGCGCGGCGTCGGTTGTTCATCGTGCGGCTCAAGGGCGCGCCCATGTCGATCGTGTCGAGGTGGGCGAGCTCCTCGAAGTGCTTGTCGACGAGGTCGGCGAACTTGAGCAGAAGGATCTGGCGCTCGTAGGGCTTCACCTTGCTCCAGGCGCCCTCGAAGGCCTTGCGGGCGGCCCGCACGGCGCGATTGATGTCTTCCTTGTCGCCTTCGGCGACGCGGGCCAGCAGCTCGCCCGTCGCCGGATTATGCGTCTCGAAGGTCTTGCCCGAGGCGGCCTCGACCCACTGGCCGCCGATCAGGAGTTTCTTCGGCTTGCCGTCCAGGTAGGTGGCGAGCGCGGGGCTGAGTTTGGTGATCGCGGTCATGGATAGGGGTCTCCAGGGCTGGGCTACAGGGCTCAATGTAGCGACCGGCGGCTGTCCGGCAACCGCCAAGGCGCATCAGTTCATGCTATCCTTCGCGGCCAACGAAACAGCCGGTCGGCGTGCAAGGCATGATCGGCGCAACGGGGAGACGGAGGAACGACCATGCGGAAGATCTGCATTGCCGGAGGCGCGTTGCTGGCGGCTTCCCTCGCGTGGGGCACTGCGGCCAGCGCCGCCGATCCGGCCGAGTGCCGCACCGTGCGGCTGGCCGATGGCGGTTGGACGGACAACACGGCGCAGAATGCCCTCCTCACGGTGGTCCTCGAGGGCCTGGGCTACGAGGTCGACAACCAGCTCCTGGCCGTGCCGGTGATCCTGCAGAGCCTGGAGAACAAGGACATCGACATCTGGCTCGACAACTGGATGCCGAGCCAGACCGTCGAGGTGGAGCCCTTCCTGACGCGCGGCACCGTGGTGAGCTACGCCGTCAATCTGGAAGGCGCGGGCTACGGTCCGGTGGTGCCGGGCTACGTCGCGGCCGAAGGCGTCAAGTCGCTGGCCGATCTCGCGCCGCACGCCGACAAGTTCGATCGCAAGATCTACGGCATCGAAGCCGGCAATGACGGCAACCGCATCCTGCAGGCGAAGATCGACGATCCCGCCAACGGGCTGCAGGGCTGGACTCTGGTCGAGTCCAGCGAGCAGGGCATGCTGACCCAGGCGAACAAGCTGATCGGCGATCAGGCCTGGGTGGTGTTCCTGGCGTGGACACCGCATCCGGTGATGGGTGCCATGGACCTCGCCTACCTCGACGGCTTCGAGGCCGACGGCTTCGGCCCGGCGACGATCCACACGCTGGTGCGCAAGGGCTATCCCGAGCAGTGCCCGAACATGGCTGCGCTGCTCAGCAACCTGCGCTTCACCCTCGACATGGAGGGCGCCGTGATGCAGGCGATCCTGGACGGCGAGGATGCCA
>DATEDK010000294.1:0-5048 GCA_035281685.1 Kiloniellales bacterium
CCCACGATCGAGGCGGCGACGATGCCGCCGATGAGGCCAGCCCAGGTCTTCTTCGGGCTGACCGCCGGCCAGAGCTTCGGGCCGCCGATGGAGCTGCCGGCGACGTAGGCGAAGATGTCGACGCTCCAGACCACGAGCAGCAGCCAGACGACCACGGCGAGCCCGTCCGGCAGATCGCGCAGCCAGACGAGCGCGATACCAGGCAGGCCGAGATAGAGCGTTCCCGCAGCCATCCAGGCCGGTTGTCCTCTGTGGCTCCGCAGGGCCTTGCGCGCCAGATGGATGACCGCCCCCAAGACCACGGTGACGAACGCCGGAGTCCACTCCCCGAAGGTCGCGAGAGTCACCCCGGCGACGACCGCGACAGCAAGAATGCCGCCGTCGAAACCGTCGCCGGCAACCAGGCGGGTCCACTCCCAGACCAGCACCCCTGCCGAGACGACGATCAGGATGTCGCTCCAGGGCGGCCCGAACCAGACGGCCGCGAGGACCGGAGGTGCCAACGCCAGCGCGGAGATCGAGCGCCTGACGAGGCTGCTAACCCGAGGAGGCGGTGGCCCCATAGCGGCGGTCTCGCTGGACATACTCGGCCACCGCCGCCGCCAGATCCTCTTTGCCGAAGTCGGGCCAGAGCTTGTCGACGAAGAGGAACTCGCTGTAGGCCGCCTGCCAGAGCAGGAAGTTGGACAGGCGCTGCTCGCCCGAGGTGCGGATCACCAGGTCGGGATCGGGCACGTCGGCGCAGAAGAGCTGGCCGGCGAAGCGCGGCTCGTCGATCTCCTCCGGCCGCAGGCGGCCCAGCGCGACCTCCTCGGCCAGGCGCCGCGCCGCCAGCACCAGTTCCTGCCGCGCGCCGTAGGAGAGCGCCATGATGAGCCGGAGCCGGCGGTTGCCCGCGGTCTGCCGCTCGCCCTCGGTCACCAGTCGCTGGATGTCCTCCGGCAGGCGCGCCCGCTCGCCGATGATGGTCAGGCGCACGCCGTTCTTGTGCAGCTCGGCGATCTCGCTCTGCAGATAGCGGCGCAACAGACCCATGAGGTCGAGCACCTCGGTGCGCGGCCGTTTCCAATTCTCCGAGGAGAACGAGAAGAGCGTGAGGTTCGCGATCCCGAGATCGATCGCCGCCTCCACCACCTGGCGCGCCGCCTCGGCGCCCTGCCGGTGACCCGCCGTGCGCGGCAGCCCACGCCGCGTCGCCCAGCGGCCGTTGCCGTCCATGATGATGGCGACGTGGCGGGGAACGGGTCGGGTGGAAAGCGCCGTCATCGCTCAGACCTGCAGGATCTCCGTGTCCTTCTGATGCAACAGATCGTCGACCGCCTTCACGTGCTTGTCGGTCATCGCCTGGATCTCGTCGGCCCAGATCTTGTGCTCGTCCTCGGAAAGCTCGTGGTCCTTCTCCATGCGCTTCAGCATGTCCATGCCGTCGCGGCGCACGTTACGCACGGCGACGCGCGCCTGCTCGGCATACTTGTGCGCGACCTTGGTGAGCTCCTGGCGTCGCTCGGCGGAAAGCGGCGGGATCGGCACGCGGATCAGCTGGCCTGCGGTCGCCGGGTTGAGGCCGAGGCCGGAATCGCGGATCGCGCGTTCGGTCGCGTTCACCAGGCCCTTGTCCCAGACCTGCACGGTGATCATCCGCGGCTCGGGCACCGAGATCGAGGCCACCTGGTTCAGCTGCATGGTGGCGCCATAGGCCTCGACGGTGATCGGCTCCAGGAGGTGCACCGAGGCGCGCCCGGTGCGCAGCCCCTGGAACTCCTTCTTCAGCACCTCGAGCGCCGAGTCCATGCGGCGTTGCAAGTCGTCGATGTCGGGGTCGGCCATGTGGAGGTCTCCAGGCTACTTGTCGCTGACCAGCGTGAACTTGCCCTGGCCGGCGATGACGCGCGCGAAAGCACCCGGCTCGTAGATCGAGAAGACCAGGATCGGAATCCCGTTCTCGCGGGCGAGCGAGATGGCGGCAGCGTCCATGACGCCCAAATCCTGCGACAGCACCTGCAGATAGTTCAACTGCTCGTAACGCTTGGCGTGCGGCACCTTGACCGGGTCGGCGTCGTAGACGCCGTCCACCTTGGTGCCCTTGAGGATGAGGTCGCAGCCCATTTCCGAGGCGCGGAGCGCGGCTGCGGTGTCGGTAGTGAAGAAGGGATTGCCGGTGCCGGCGGCGAAGATGACGACGCGGCCCTTCTCCATGTGCCGCTGCGCGCGGCGGCGGATGTAGGGCTCGGCCACGGTGGTGATGGTCATCGCCGACTGGACTCGCGTCGGCACCCCGAGGTGCTCGAGCGCGTTCTGCAGCGCGAGCGAGTTCATCACCGTCGCCAGCATGCCGATGTAGTCGGCGGTCGCGCGGTCGAGACCCTGGGCGGCGCCCTGGATGCCGCGGAAGATGTTGCCGCCGCCGACCACGACGCAGACCTCGACGCCCAGCGCATGCACCTCGCGCACGTCCTCGGCCAGGCGCTCGACGGTCCCCCGATCGATGCCGTAGTCGAGGTCGCCCATCATCACCTCGCCGGAGATCTTCAGCAGGACCCGCTTGTAGCGTGAAGGCTGCGACATGACTCCGGCTCTCGAGAGGGTGGGAGGTGCGAGACTCGGCTGGGCTTCGGGCGCCTTTATGACAGCTTTGCGGCCACGGTGCGAGAAGCAGCACCGCCAAAGATTCCCTTCACCATGCGCAGCATGGGGGAGGGCAAGGGAAGGGGTGTCGACACTTGGAGCTGCTTCGTCCCGACCCCCTCCCCAACCCCTCCCCCAGCTTCGCTGGGAGAGGGGCTACTGTTTCTTCCCCGCAGCCGCCGCGACCTCGGCGGCGAAGTCGCCCTTCTCCTTCTCCACGCCTTCGCCCAGCTGCAGGCGCACGAAGGCCGCGACCTTGATCGGCTTGCCCAGCTTCTTCGCCTGCGCCTCGACGGCCTGCTTCACGCGGCTCTCGCCGTCGATGACGTAGACCTGCTCGAGCAGGCACACCTCTTCGTAGTACTTCCGAAGACGCCCTTCGACCATCTTGGCGATGATCTCGGCCGGCTTGCCGCTGCCGGCGGCCTGCTCGGTCAGGATCGCCCGCTCGCGCTCCAGCATCGCGGGATCGACGTCGGCCGGGCCGATCGCCTTCGGGTTGGCGGCGGCGACGTGCATTGCGAGCTGCCGGCCGAAGGTGGCGAGCGCCGCAGGGTCGGCCGCAGACTCGAGGGCCACCAGCACGCCGATCTTGCCCTGGTTGGGCGCCACCTGGCTGTGCACGTAGCTGGCCACGACGCCCTGCCCCACCTCGAGCCGATGCGCGCGGCGCAGCACCATGTTCTCGCCGATCGCAGCGATCAGCTTGGTGAGCTCGTCGCCGACGCTGTGGCCGGCGCCGGGGTAGGCTGCGGCCTTCAGCGCCTCGACGTCGCCCTTGCCGGCGAGCGCCAGCTCGGTGACCTTGGCGACGAAGCCCTGGAACTTGTCGTTGCGCGAGACGAAGTCGGTCTCGGCGTTGACCTCGACGACGGCGCCGGCCTTGCTCTTGACGGCGGCGCCGATCAGGCCTTCGGCCGCGGCGCGCGAGGACTTCTTCGCCGCGGCGGCAAGGCCCTTCTTGCGCAGCCAGTCGACCGCGTTCTCCAGGTCGCCCGCGCTCTCGGTCAGCGCCCTCTTGCAATCCATCATGCCGGCGCCGGTCTTCTCGCGCAGCTCCTTCACCAGCGTGGCGGTGATCTCAGCCATGGTCTTCGTCCTTCCAGCGAGCTTGTGGCCCACCCTTCGAGACGCCCGGCTACGCCGGGCTCCTCAGGGTGAGGTATCAGGGTTTGTCGACACTTGAACCGACCTCATCCTGAGGAGCCGCCCTCAAGCTTCATCCTTGGGGCGGCGTCTCGAAGGATGGGCCAAAGGCCCAGTGTCAGGCGGTCGCCTGCTGCTCCGGCTGCGGCTCGGTCTCAGCGGGGGCGGCCTCCTCGGTCACGGCCGGCTCCGGGCGAGGCTCGGTCTGCTCGCCCAGGTCGGCGCCCGAGCGCGCCATCTCGGCCGAGATGCCGTCCAGCACCGCGTCGGCCAGGAGATCGCAATAGAGCGCGATCGCGCGCACCGCGTCGTCGTTGCCCGGCACCGGGAAGGTGATGCCGGAGGGATTGGCATTGCTGTCGAGGATGCCGATCGTCGGGATGGCGAGGCGCCCGGCCTCGGCCACCGCCAGGTGCTCCTTGTCGGTGTCGATGATGAACACGAGATCGGGCAGGCCGCCCATCTCCTTGATGCCGCCCAGCGCGCGGTCGAGCTTGTCGCGCTCGCGCGTCATGTTCAGCATCTCCTTCTTGGTCAGGCCCTGCACCTCGCCCTGCAGCTTGGTGTCGAGCTCCTTCAGGCGCTTGATCGACTGGCTGATGGTCTTCCAGTTGGTCAGCATGCCGCCGAGCCAGCGGTGGTTGACGTAGTACTGGCCGCAGCGGCTGGCCGCCTCGGCCACCTTCTCGGAGGCCTGGCGCTTAGTGCCGACGAAGAGCACGCGCCCGCCCGAGGCGGCGACGTCGCGCGCGGCGACCAGCGCCTGGTGCAAGAGCGGCACGGTCTGCTCCAGGTCGATGATGTGCACGCCGTTGCGCTCGCCGAAGATGTAGGGCGCCATGCGCGGATCCCAGCGCCGCGTGGTGTGGCCGAAGTGCACGCCCGCCTCGAGCAGCTGGCGCATGGAAAAGCTTGGCAAAGCCATGGGATAGGTCCTTTCTCCGGTTCGTTCCGCCGCGGGCCTTGCACCGAACTTCAGTTCGGCACCGGAGCGGCCCGGGGGATGTCTCCCGCCCGGTCCGCGGACCCGCGTGTGGGGTGAAGCGGCGCTATGTAGGGGGTCGGGCGGGGAAAGGCAAGACCTGCGGCCCGCTCAAGTTAGAGGCTCTTCTTCCACTCTGCGGGCAGGCCGACCCAGGCGCAGCGACGTTCATCCGTCGCGGTCAGGCTCGGCGCCGGGAACGAGGAGTCGGCGAAGCATCCCGCGGCGATGCCGGTGAGGCCGGGAAAGCTGGCCGATCGCCAGAACAAGGTCGATCCGCACTTGGTGCAAAACC
>DATEDK010000295.1:0-3828 GCA_035281685.1 Kiloniellales bacterium
GAGCCGCGGGCCCTGCTGCTGGACGAGCCCTTTGCCAAGCTCGACCTCCCGCTGCGCCAGGCGATCCGCGAGATCGTCTTTTCGACGATCCGCGCGCGCCGCCTGCCGACGCTGCTGGTGACGCACGACCCGGCCGATGCGGCGGCGGCCGGCGGGCCGGTCATCGAGCTGCTGCAAAAAGGCTGAGGCGTCGGGGGCCGGCGGCTGGCACCGCTGGCCTGGCGGTCCTGGAGGAGGACACGCCCCCGACGCCTCGCTTTGGAGCGGGGCTCGCCTCAGGTCCCCACGCGGCTCGGCAGGGTGCCGCCGCAGGGAGACCCGGCGTTCCGGGCTCCCGCACGGCGGAATGCGCGCCCTTGCGGGGATTGTCTCGGCGGGTCCGTCGCGCCGGCGAACCAGCGCGGTGAAGGCGGAGCCTTCGCGTACCCGGTCTCGACCGTCCCCCGCCGCGACAGGGGTCGCGAGCGACCTCCGTCTTGGCCCTGCCGGCGTGAGGCGCCGTTGCGCTAGCGGACAGCAGCCGGCGAACCGCAGATCCCTTGTCCGCTGGCGGTCGCGCCGAGGCGCGCGCCTGCGGGGTCGGTCTCCGGTTCGGTCGGGATCGCGGTTCCTCAGGCCGCTGGCAACCCTTGCGGGCCGCCCTCGGCCCTCAGGTTCCTCCGGCCCCGTTCCGCGCCACCGGGGAGGCGGCGCCGTCGAGGGCAAGGTCCCGACCAGAACGCCCGCCGTCTCCGCGCAGGGTGGTCGACGGCGGCGGTCCGGGATGGCTACCGGCCAGGCGCAGGCCTCGCCGTCACCCCGGCCCGGCGAACTGGTCGCGGCCTTCCCGAAGGTTGGCCGAACCGCCCGCCGGGGGCGCAAGCCGCAGCTCCACTCCGAAGAGAGGCCCTGCGACCTCAGGCTGCCGGCTTCCTATCCTTGCCACTCGCCTGGCGAACGAGACAGCAGTTCATGGTTGCCTTGATGGCGGCCCGACGCATTCGCGTGCCGGGAAAGCGTCACTCCTGTGACTCCTCGGCGGCAACGACGATTATCGCGCGAGCAAGAGAAAGCTGTGCACAAACGGTGCGACTGCGCACAGCTTGTCCACAGAGTTTTCCCGGCGTGACAAGGGAGTGAGTGGAATCAGCGGGTTCGGGACCAAGCCGTCGCTGTCGCGCTCGCCTTCGCTTCGCAACCCCTGCCCGCAACCAAGTCGGAACATTCTCACGAAAGAATGACTCGCCGGAAGCCGCGCCGCGGCTATCCGGGGCCTACGGATGGGAAGGAGCGGAACACGGCATTCCGAGCCGGCCCGACGGTGGGCCCCGGACAAGCGCTTCGCGCTTTCCGGGGAGTCATTCTTTTGCAGTAGGACGGCTACTTGTCCTCTTCCGCCGGCCTGGACTGCAGCTGCAGGTAATTCTCCAGGCCCATGGCCTTCAGCATCGACTGCTGCGTCTCGAGGAAGTTGACGTGGTCCTCCTCGCTTTCGAGGATGTCTTCCAGAAGCTCGCGGCTGATGAAGTCCTTCACCTTCTCGCAGTAGGCGATGGCCTCGCGCAGCACCGGCATGGCTTCCATTTCCGTCGCGAGGTCGGCCGCGAGGAGCTCCGGCACATTCTCGGCGATACGCAGGCGCCCGAGGTCCTGCAGGTTCGGCAGGCCATCCAGGAAGAGGATGCGCTCCACCAGCCGATCGGCGTGCTTCATCTCGTCGATCGATTCTTCATATTCCGCCTTCGCCAGGTGCGCGTAGCCCCAATTGCGCAGCATGCGTGCGTGCAGGAAGTACTGATTGATGGCGGTCAGCTCGTTGTAGAGCACGCGGTTCAGCCGCTCGAGCACCCCGGCGTCGCCTTGCATCTCGCCCTCCCGAACAGGAACGGGGCGGCTCTACTCGGCCGCTTGCGGCAAGGCTGGGCTGAGCGCCTGGACCTGGTCAAGCTTCGACTGCGCGACGTATCCGGCGATGGTCGGCAGGCAGCGGCCGCAGCGCACGCGGCAACCGAGCGCGGGATGCAGCTCGTGCGGCGAGCTGAGGCTGCCGGCCACCAGCCGCACCTCGCTCTCCTTCAGGGCATTGCAGATGCAGACGTACATCGCCCCTGGCTTCGCTCCCCGGGTGGCCGCCTTGGCGCCTGGCGGCCTTTGCAACTGTTTCTCACTTACTTTGCAAGTGACTTTCACTTACACTGGGCCGGGTACGGTTGCAAGGGCGGCTTCGTCGCAGGGCAGGCATCGGCCTGTCGCGGGAAGCCTGGAGGATCAGGTGGTCATCTGGCGTTCGTTGAAGCCCGCTCAGCTCGTGGCCGCGCTGCAGGCCCTTGCCGGCCGCAAGAAGCCGGCCGCGGCCATCCTCAAGCCTCGGCCAGCAATCCGGCTATCGCGGCGGAGTCGGTCTCGCGCATGACGCGGTCGGCGAGGCGGAGCGCCTCGCCGCTTTCCAGCGACCGCACGCGCTGCTTCACGCGCCCCAGCGCCGGGGCGCCGACCGAGAGCTCGCGGATGCCGAGGCCCAGAAAGAGCGGCGTGAAGCGCGGGTCGGCCGCCATCTCGCCGCAGACGGAGACCGGCAGGCGCGCGCGCAGGGCCGCCTCGGTCGAGAACTGGATCAGCCGCAGCACGGCCGGGTGCAGGGGGTTGTAGAGCTGCGCCACGCGCTCGTCGGCGCGGTCGATGGCGAGCGTATACATCGTGAGGTCGTTGGTGCCGATGGCGAAGAAGTCGGCGGCGCGCGCCAGCGCGTCGGCGGCGAGGGCGGCACCTGGCACCTCGATCATCACGCCGACCGGCGGCAGCTCCTCCGGCAGCGGCACCTTGCGGCGCTTCAGCCGGTGGAACACGCGTCCCAGCACCTCGCGCACGGCATTGATCTCGCTCGCGTCGGAGATCATCGGCAAAAGGATGCGCACGGGCCCGAGCGCGGCGGCACGCAGGGTGGAGGCGAGCTGCGTCTCCAGCAGCTCCGGCTCGCGCAGCGAGAGGCGGATAGCGCGCAGGCCGAGCGCCGGGTTCGGCCCCTCGGGCTGCAGCCGGCCGAGCGCAGTGGCGAGCTTCTCGCCACCGACGTCGAGCGTGCGCACGGTCACCGGCCGGCCGCCCATGGCGGTGACGATCTCGCCCAAGAAGGCGGCCTGCTCGTCCTCGCTCGGCACGTCGGAGCGGTTCATGAACAGGAACTCGGTGCGCAGCAGGCCGATGCCCTCGGCGCCGGCGGCCAGCGCCGGCGCGAGGTCCCGGATCTGCTCGACGTTCGCCAGCAGCTGCACGCGCTCGCCGTCGCGCGTGACCGCCGGCTCGTGCGCCAGCTCGGCCAGGCTGCGCTGCGCGCGGCGCTGCTGCGTGCGGCGGCGGCGGTAGAGGGCCAGCGTCGTGGCGCTGGGATTGATGACGACCTGGCCCTCGTCGCCGTCGACGATGACCGGCGTGCCGGTCGTGATGCCGGCCAGCAGCGCCGGGACGCCCAGCACGGCCGGCAATCCCAGCGAGCGCGCCATGATCGCGGTGTGCCCCTCGGCACCGCCCAGCACGGAGGCGAAGCCCACGACCAGCTTCGGGTCCATCAGCGCGGTGTCGGCCGGGGTCACCTCCTCGGCCAGGATCACGCTGCCCTCCGGCACCTGGGCGAAGGAGGCGAAGGGGCGGTCGGAGAGATTGCGCAAGAGCCGCCGGCCGACCTCGCGCACCTCGATGCCGCGGCTCGCGAGATAGGGATCGGGCAGCCGCAGGAACTCCTCCTCGATGGCGGCGATCTCGGCCGCGACCGCGGACTCGGCGTTGCGGCTTTCCTCGACGATCCGGCGCATGATGCCTTCGCCGAGCCGCCGGCTCTTCAGCATCTGCAGG
>DATEDK010000296.1:0-7820 GCA_035281685.1 Kiloniellales bacterium
CCGGTTTTTTAATGGGAAACCCGCTAGGCCTGCTTGGTCCAGCGGCCCTGTGCGTCCTCGGCCCAGTAGCTGAGCGCATGACCGGCGGCCTTGAGGCCGCTCCACTGGCGGCGCGCGCGGGCGAGCTGCTCGGCATCGGCGCCGTCGAAGAGGACGGCAACGAGGTCGTAGCCTTCCGGCGGCGCCTCGACGCCTTCCAACAGGAACAGCACCTGCGCCCCATTGGGATTCTGCGGCTCCGTCGAGAGCCAGATCGGCTGGCGTTCGGCCTGGCCGTCGGCCGCCGTCCCGTGCGGCAGGAAGGAATTCTCGCGCCAGGTCCAGAGCGCGTCGGCCAGACTCTCGACGCGCTCGTTCGAGGCGGCCAGCACCAGCCCGCGCTGGCCGCGCTCCAGTACCCGCTCCAGCATCACCGCCAGTGCCTCCACCAGCGGCCGGCGGCCGAGCTGGTAGAAGCGCACCTCGGTCATCGGCCGTGGCGCTCGTAGTGCTCGGCGATCATCCGCTCGAGCAGCCGCAGCCCGAAGGCGGTGGCACCCTTCGGCACCGTGCCCTTGGCCTTGTCGGACCAGGTGACGCCGGCGATGTCGAGATGCGCCCAGGGCGTGCCCTTCTTCACGAAGCGCTGGATGAACTGCGCGGCGGTGATCGAGCCGCCGTAGCGATTGCCGACGTTCTTCATGTCGGCGGCGTCGCTGTCGATGATGCGGTCGTACTCCTCGCCCAGCGGCATGCGCCAGAGCTTCTCGCCGGTCGCCTTGCCGGCGGCCAGCAGCTTCTCGGCCAGCGCGTCGTCGTTGCTGAAGAGGCCGGCGTGCAAGGTGCCCAAGGCGATCATGATCGCGCCGGTCAAGGTGGCGAGATCGATGATGAGGCGCGGCGCGTAGGTCTCCTGCGCGTACCAGAGCACGTCGCCCAGCACGAGGCGGCCTTCCGCATCGGTGTTGATCACCTCGATGGTCTGCCCGGACATCGACTTCACGATGTCGCCCGGACGCTGCGCGGTGCCCGAGGGCATGTTCTCGACCAGGCCGCAAAGGCCGACGACGTGCACCTTGGCCTTGCGCCGCGCCAGCGCTTCGATGAGCCCCAGGACGACGCCGGCGCCGCCCATGTCCCACTTCATGTCCTCCATGCCGGCGGCCGGCTTGATCGAGATGCCGCCGGTATCGAAGGTCACGCCCTTGCCGCAGATGGCAAGCGGACCTTCCTTCGAGGGCTTGGCCAGGCCTTGCCACTCGAGCACGACCAACTGCGATTCCTGCGTCGAGCCTTGACCGACCCCCAGCAACGCGCCCATGCCGAGCTTGGTCATCTCCTTGACGCCCAGCGCGGTCACCTTGACGCCCAGTTCCGTCAGCTTCTGCGCCTCGGCGGCGAACGACTTCGGGAAGATCACGTTGGCGGGCTCGGAGACCACGTCGCGGGTGTGGAAGACGCCCTGCGCCAAGGCCTCGAGCGGCACCCAGGCGCGGCGCGCGCCGGCGGCGTCCTTCAGGTGGATCGACAGCTTCTTGAGCGATGGCTTCTTGTCGGCCGCCTCGGTCGTCTTGTACTTGTCGAAGCGATAGCTGCGCAGGGTCGCGCCCAGGGCGTAGCGGGCGGCCCGCTCGGCCGCGCCGGGCAGGTCCTTGTCCTCGCCCAGCAGGATGGCTGCCTCGGTGACGCCGCTCGCGGTCAGGTGTCCGACCGCGGTGCCGGCCGCCTCCTCGAGGTCGTTGCTGCCAAGTTCCTTGGTCTCTCCCAGGCCGACCAGCAGGACGCGCTGGTTCGGCAGGCCCTGCGGCGCCAGCACGTCCAGCAGCTGGTTCTTCTTGCCGGTGAAGCGGCCGCCCGAGGCCTCGATGGCGCGCTTCAGCGCCCCATCGGTTGCCTTGTCGAGGTCCGCGGCGGCGGCAGTCAGCACGCCTTTCGCCAGCACACCCACGATGAGCGCCCCGGTCTTCGGCGGGCTCGGCGCCGCAAAACTGATCTTCAGCATGAAGGCCCCTTGGGAATTGCGGAGGGAACGGAGAGCGCCGCAGCCTCGTATGCTGCAGCGGGAGGCTGGACGTGCCCCGCCCTCTCACCTATAGCGAAGCCGGGGCGCCCGCAAGTCCGGGGCCGGGACGCTGAGTCGGGCCTGGGACCGTGGAAAGTAGGTCATGGCTGCGCTGACGCGCTACATCCTGAGGCAGAGCACCTTCGCCGCGGTCTTCGTCACCCTGGCGCTGACGTTCGCGCTGTGGCTGACGCAGTCCCTGCGCATGCTCGACTACCTGGTGAACCGCGGCCTGCCCGCCTCGCAGTTCTTCGAGCTGATTCTGCTGCTCTTGCCGAAGTTCGTCGCCGTCACGCTCTCGATCGGCACGGTCATCGGCGCGCTTTTCGTCTTCAACAAGCTGACGCAGGACAGCGAGATCGTGGTGATGCGCGCCGCCGGCATGAGCTCGCTGCAGCTTGCGCGCCCGGTCGTCTGGCTCGGCCTCGGCGCGATGGTGATCCTCTACGCGCTCACGCTCTATTTCATGCCGCTGGCCAACCGCAATTTCAAGGACATGCAGGTCGACGCGCGCCACTCCTACATCAGCGCGCTGATCCAGGAGGGCGTGTTCAATTCGGTCGGCCGGCAGGTGATGGTCTACATCCGCGGGCGCGACGAGGAGGGCGCTCTGGTCGACCTCCTCCTGCACGACCAGCGCGACCGCACCCGTCCGGTGACGCTGACCGCCGAGCGCGGCGCCCTGGTGCGCGACGGCGAGGAAGGCGGACTCCGCGTTCTGCTGCTGCACGGCACGCGCCAGGAGATCGACCGCCAGACCGGCGAGATCTCCATGCTGTCCTTCGACCAATACACGGTCGACCTGGATTCCTTCGCCTCCAACCGGCGCGAACGGTTCCGCAACCCCGACGAGCGGTTCCTCTCCGAGCTGATCCATCCGACTCAGGAAGAGCTGGAGGAAGAAGGCTTCCGCGAGGAGCTGCTGGCCGAGCTGCACCAGCGCCTGACCTTGCCGCTCTATCCGCTCGCCTTCACCTTGATCGGCCTGGTCGCGCTGCTGAGCGGCGACTTCAGCCGGCGCTCGCAACCCTGGCGCATGGTCACGGCGGCCGTGGCCATCGGCATTCTGCAAGGGATCGGCCTCGCGATCGATGACATCACCAGCCGGGCCGGCGATACCTGGCCGCTGATGTACATGGCACCCTTGCTGCCGATCGTCGTGTGCCTGCTGGTCCTCAGCCGCAGCAGGCTGGGCTTGCGCCGCTCGGCGCGGCGCCTGCAGGAGGTCGGCGCGTGACGGCCATCGCCACCCTGCAGCCGCGCGCCGCCCGGCGGCGCCTTTCCGGCACGCTCTTCACCTACGTCGCCAAGGCCTTCACCTTCTGGTTCCTGGTGCTCTTCGGCATCCTGGTGGCGGTCATCGCGCTCGCCAACACGGTGGAGATGCTCGACCGACTCTCGGGGCAGTCGCAGTTCGGGCTTTCCGTCGTGCTCGAGCTTTCGCTCCTGCGCGTGCCGCAATACTCGCTCGAGGTCCTGCCCTTCGCGATCCTGGGCGCCGCCATGGGCCTCTTCTGGCGGCTGACGCGCACGCACGAGCTGGTGGTGACGCGAGCCGCCGGCGTCTCGATCTGGCAGCTGCTGATGCCGCCGATCGGGGTGGCGCTGGTGATCGGCTCGATCGCCGCCACCGTTGTCAATCCGCTGGCCGCGACCCTGGTCAAGCGCTACTTCCAGCGCGAGGCCGAGGTGCTGAACGAGGAGAGCTCGATCATCTCCGTGTTCGAGACCGGGCTCTGGCTGCGGCAGGTCTCCGGCGGGCGCGTCGACGTCATCCATGCCGAGAAGATCTCCGACGATGGCAACGTGCTGAAGCGCGTCATGGTCCTGCGCTACGACGACAAGGACCGGCTGACCGAACGGCTCGACGCGCAGCGCGCCACCCTGGAGCCTGGTCATTGGCGGCTCTACGAAGTGTGGGAATCCGCGCCCGGCCAGGGCACCGTGCGCCACGACGAGGTCATCCTGTCGACGCAGATCACCCGCGAGCGCCTGAACGACAACTTCGCCCCGCCGGAAACCATCGGCTTCTGGCAAATCCCCGCCTACGTGGAGGTGCTGGAGGTCGCCGGTCTCCCGACGGAACGCTTGAAGCTGCAGTTCCACCGCCTGCTTGCCTTGCCGCTCCTGCTCTCCGCCATGGTGGTGATCGCGGCGACCTTCGCGCTCCGACCGCCCAGGCGCGGCGGCGTCACCTTCGTCATCGTCATCGGTGTGGTGGTCGGCTTCGTGCTCTATTTCCTGTCTAACTTCGTCTTCGCGCTCGGGCTCTCTGGCAAACTTCCTTTGATTCTGGCAGCTTGGACGCCAACCATCGTCTGCCTGATGCTCGGCGTCGCGACGCTGCTGCACCTGGAGGACGGTTAAACAGGAAGGGCAGAGGGAACCGGGGGATGGGGCAGCGCCGAGCGCGCCATGTCGCCGCTGGCCGGAAATGGCCATTGGCTCGCCGCTCGCTCGCCGTCCTGGTGGCGTTCCTGCTCGGGCTTTGCCCGCTGGCGCTCCCGTTGTTGACATCCGGCGCCCAGGCGCAGGCCCCGGAAATCGAAGCCGGCGGCGAGGCGCTGATCTCTGCCGACAGCGTCACCTACGACGAGGGCCTGGGCATCGTCACCGCCCGAGGCAACGTGGAGATTTCGCAAGGCGGGCGCGTGCTGCTGGCGGACAGCATCAGCTACAACGTCAACACCGACGTGGTGACCGCCAGCGGCAACGTCGCGCTGGTGGAAGCCACCGGCGACGTCTTCTTCGCCAACTACATGGAGGTGACCGGCGACCTGAAGGAAGGCTTCGTGCGCGACATCCGCGTGCTGATGGCCGACCGCAGCCGGCTTGCCGCCAACAGCGGCACCCGCGTCGGCGGGAACTACAACGAGTTCAACAAAGCGGTCTACAGCCCCTGCGAGCTCTGCAAGGAAGACCCGACCCGCGCGCCGCTGTGGCAGATCAAGGCGCGCAAGGTGGTCTGGGACCAGGAAGAGAAGATCATCCGCTACGAGCACGTCACCTTCGAGTTCTTCGGCGTGCCGATCGCCTACACCCCCTACTTCGAGCACCCGGATCCCACGGTGCAGCGCAAGAGCGGCTTCCTCACGCCGACGATGCGGGGCAACGAGCAGCTCGGCCTGCAGTTCGAGATTCCCTACTTCATCGTGCTCTCCGACACCGCCGACATGACGCTGTCGCCGAACATCACCACGAAGCAGGGCGTGGTGGCGGCCGGCGAGTATCGCCAGCTCTTCGAGAAGGGCGACATCCGGCTCGATGGCAGCGCCACCATCGCCGACTACGAGAAGGGCGACGGCGAGGTCGACCACGACCGCTTCCGCGGCCACATCCATGCGGACGGCGACTTCGACTACGACAAGAGCTTCCGCTACGGCTTCAACATCAACGCCACCACCGACGACACCTACATGCGGGTCTACGGCTTCGGCTCGCAGTCGGCGCTGGTATCGCGCGTCTACGGCGAGGGCTTCGGCGGACGCAGCTACGCCTCGGTCAACAACTATGCCTTCCAGAGCCTGCGCGACGGCGTGAACGACAAGGAGCTGCCGATCGTCCTGCCGCTCGGCCGCTACCAGTACATCGGCGAGCCCGACAGCATCGGCGGCGTCTGGCGCCTGGACGCCAGCCTGATGTCCCTCTTCCGCCTCGAAGGCCGCGACGTGCGCCGCGTCTCCCTCGCCGGCGCGTGGGAGGTCCCGTACACCACCGACACCGGCCACGTCTTCAACCTGACCGCCCGCATGGAGGCCGATGGCTACTGGGCAAGCGAGTTCGATCCCGGCGAGCCGGAAAACATCACGCCGGACGACGAGGCCGACGAGTTTGCCGGCCGCTTCTTCCCGGAGCTGGCGGTGCAGTGGCGCTATCCGCTGGTCCGCCGCAGCGAGTCCCTGCAGCAGATCATCGAACCCATCGCGCAGATACGCCTGGCCCCACCGGAGTGGCGCATCGGCGGCATCCCGAACGAGGACTCCCTCGATCTGGAGTTCGACGACAGCAACCTCTTCAGCCTCAACCGCTATCCCGGCATCGACAAGATCGACGACGGCCCGCGCGTCGACTACGGCCTGAAATGGACCGCGCTCGGCGACCACGGCGGCTACACCTCGATCTTCGTGGGCCAGAGCTGGCGCCTGCTGGACAGCGGCTACCCCGACGGCTCCGGCCTGGAGAACCAGCTGTCCGACATCGTCGGCCGCATCGAATCGAGCCCGGCCGAGTGGCTCGACCTCACCTATCGCTTCCGCATGAGCCCGGACACCTTCAGGTTCGACCAGCACGAGCTGGCGCTCTATGCCGGCGTGCCCGAGCTCAATCTCAGCGTGGGCTATCTCTTCTCCTCGACGGATCTCTTCGACGACGACCTCTTCGACGAGGAGGACCAGCAGGACGAGGGAGGCCGCGAGGAGCTCTACGTCCGGGTCGGCACGCAGTTCACCGACCATTGGGCCGCCTTCGCCTCGCACCGGCAGGACATCGACAACGGCCGGCCGCTGGAAACCCGCTTCGGCATCGAGTACGAAGACGAGTGCATCTCCATCCAGGGGATCTTCGAGCGGACGAACTTCCGCGACCGCGAGGTCGAGCCGGAGAACGCCTTCTTCGTGAAGATCGCGCTGCGCAATCTGGGTGAAATCGACCTGCAGTGAGGCGGAAGCCCCGCTGCGGCGTCTCGTCCGTCCAACTTTCGTCGCTTTTTTGCCTAGCTTGTCCGGTCGGGGGCAGCCGTTAGATTGAGTCCAGCAAAGGAACCATGATGGCGCCTCGAGTTCTCGCCTGCTCCTGGGCCCGCCCGTGGCTGCGTCGCTGCACGGCGGCCGCGCTGCTGCTGGTGGCTGTGCTGCTGCCGCAGCAGGCTCCCTTGGCGCAAGACACGCTGCGCGCCGCCATCATCGTCAACGACGAGGTGATCAGCGAGCTGGAGCTGATCATGCGGCTCCGCCTGGCGCTGGCCTCGGCTGGTCTGCGCGAATCGGACGAGACGCGCGAGCGCCTGCAGCCGCAGGTGATGCGCCAGCTGATCGACGAGCTCCTGCAGTTGCAGGAGGCACGCCGCCTCGGCATCGAGATCGAAGAGGAACGGGTCAACGAGGCCTTCGGCCGCGTCGCCGCGAACAACGGTCTGACCGAACAGCAGCTGAGCCAGGCCCTGATGCAAAGCGGCATCCTGCCCGACTATCTGAAGGACCAGATCCGCGCCCAGATACGCTGGCAGGCCGTAGTCTCCCGCCGCCTGCGCCCGCAGGTGCAGGTGACCGAGGAGGAGGTCGACGAAGCGGTGCAGCGCATCGCCGCGACCAGCGACCAGCCGCAGCGGTTGCTGGCCGAGATCTTCCTGGTGGTCGACAGCGTCGAGCAGGAGACCGAGGTAGCGGAGTTGGCCAACCGCCTCTACGACGAGATCAAGAAGGGCGCGAGCTTCCCCGCGGTCGCGCGGCAGTTCTCGCAGTCGGCGAGCGCCGCGTCGGGCGGCGATCTCGGCTGGGTCGAGGCAGGCCAGCTGCCTGCCGAACTCGACGAGCTCGTCAAGACGATGAAGCCGGGTGACCTCTCGCCGCCCTTCCAGACGCTGAACGGCTACTACCTGATCCTGGTGCGCGACGAGCGCCAGGCGCCGGAGAACGCGGTCAACGTCGATCTGAAGCAGATCCTCTTCGTGCCGACCGCCAATACCAAGGCCGCCTTCGAGCAGGCGGCACGCAAGGCCCAGGAGGCCGCCAGCAAGGTGACCTCCTGTGCCGACATCGCAACCGTGGCCAAGGAGATGGGC
>DATEDK010000297.1:0-3568 GCA_035281685.1 Kiloniellales bacterium
GCGCCAGGTCGAAGGCGAAGGCGCCGAAGGCGACCGCGCCTCCGGTCGTGTCCGCCGGCCGCTGCGCGCGGCGCAGAATGGCGTTGATGCGCAGCACCAGCTCGCGCGGCTCGAAGGGCTTTGGAAGGTAATCGTCGGCGCCGGCCGCCAGGCCCGCGATGCGGTCGTCCGGCTCGCCCTTGGCGGAGAGCAGCAGGATCGGCACGCCGTCGCTCTCGCGCAGGCTCTGCGTCATGTCCAGGCCACTGACCCCGGGCAGCATGATGTCGAGCACCAGCAGGTCGAAGACCATCGAGTCCATCTTCGCCCGCGCCTCCTCGGCGTCGGCCGCGAGCGTGACGCGGAAGCCCTCGCCGGCGAGATAGCGGCGCAGCAGGTCGCGCAGGCGCTGGTCGTCGTCGATGACCAGCAGATGGGGCTGCGAGTCGTGCATCTCGCCTATCCTGAGCGCTCTCCGGCCGCGGTGCGAGCGGCCATGCGGCGCAGGTCGCGCTCTTCGGTGATGCCGCCCAACACGGTGCGGAAGCCGGCCACCGCCTCGGCGCCGGCGCGCCGGTAGGCGCGGGCCAGGCGCCGGCACTGGATGTCGCTCAGGCGCTGCTCCAAGGCTTGGCCGGCCGGGCTGAGCGACAGCAGGCGCTGGCGGCGGTCGCGCGCGCCCTTGCGCTGCTCGACGAAGCCGCCGGCGAGGAGCTCGCCCAGCACCCGCGACAGGCTCTGCTTGGTGATGCGCAGGATGTCGAGCAGCTCGCCGACGCTGATCCCGGGGTAGCGACCGACGAAGTAGATCACCCGGTGATGCGCGCGCCCGAGGCCGAGTTCGGCCAGGATGGCGTCGGCCTCGGCCGTGTGGTCGCGGTAGGCGTAGAACAGCAGCTCGATGCCCTGCCGCAGCTCCTCGTCGCGCAGGAAGAGGGGATTCGCCCCGGCTTTCAGGTCAGCCATGCAGGACCGGGCCTCGCAAGATAAGTCAGTGCTATTGACATTCCATAGCCAGGATTGTTAGCTCTGTCCAGTCGGATGCGTAATATTATTGCGCTAGCCGAGGGCGGCGCGCCACGGCCGGTCAAAGGCGGCAGCGCCCTTGTTCCCTTCTCGGTGACCTCCTACGGTTTGACGATAGAAGTGAAAGGCGGGTGAAGGTCATGGCGATGATTCCCTTCGACGACCGTCCGGGCGTCATCTGGATGAACGGTCAGTTCGTACCCTGGAAAGAGGCGCGGCTGCACGTCCTCACCCATGCCCTGCACTATGCCTCGTCCGTCTTCGAGGGCGAACGCGCCTACGGCGGCGTCGTCTTCAAGGGCACCGAGCACCACCAGCGCCTGCACAAGTCGGCCGAAATCCTGGGCTTCAAGGTGCCCTACAGCGTGGCGGAGATCGATGCCGCGACCGAAGAGCTGCTGCGCCGCCAGGGCCTGACCGATGCCTACCTGCGCCCGATCGCCTGGCGCGGCAGCGAGCAGATGGGCGTCTCGGCGCAGGCGAGCCGCATCAACGTCGCGATCGCGGCCTGGGAGTGGCCCGCCTACTTCTCTCCGGAGCTGCGCGAGAGGGGCATCAGGCTCTGCTGGGCCGACTACCGCCGGCCCTCGCCGCAGACCGCACCGACGGCTTCCAAGGCGGCGGGTCTCTACATGATCTGCACGATCTCCAAGCACAACGCCGAGGCGAGGGGCTTCCAGGATGCGCTGATGCTGGACTACCGGGGCCTCCTGGCCGAGTCGACCGGCGCCAACCTCTTCCTGGTGATCGACGGCAAGCTGCACACGCCGACGCCCGACTGCTTTCTCGACGGCATCACGCGCCGCACGGTCATCGATCTCGCTCGGGCCGCTGGCATTGACGTGATCGAACGCCATATCAAGCCAGAGGAGCTGGCTAGGACGGCCGAGGTCTTCCTGACCGGGACGGCGGCTGAGGTGACGCCGGTGGGCGAGATCGGTGAGTACCGCTTCACGCCGGGCCGCATCACGAAACTGCTGATGGACGGCTACGCCAAGGAAGTCCGCAAGCCTGCGGCAGGCTTGGCGGCCAGCGCCGCCTGAGGCGTCAACCGAGGTCCCGAACGGCTTCGGGCGGCGCTTCCGGGAGGAGGCGCCGCCCGAAGCTTTTTGGGCCCGACGGAGAGGAGAAGAAGAATGAGCAGAGCCTTCGTCAAGGAGCAGGACGGCGAGCCACTGGCGCACGAGTCGCTGGACCTGCCGCAGAGCCCGCATCCCAACCTGGTGACGCCCTCCGGGCTGAAGCAGCTCGAGAAGCGCCTGGCCGCCTTCGAGGCCGAGCGCGCCCGGCTGCATGCCGGGGAGCGGCTGGAGGACCGGCCGCACCTGGAGCGCGTCGAGCGCGAGATCCGCTACCACAAGGCCCGCCTGGAGACCGCGCAGCTGGTCGACCTGAGAGAGCAGCCGCGCGACCGCGTCGCCTTCGGCGCCACGGTCACCGTCGAGGACGATGAGGGCAAGCGACACGACTACCGCATCGTCGGCGAGGACGAGGCCGATCCGGACAAGGGCCTCGTGTCCTATGTCTCGCCCTTGGCGCGCGCGCTGGCCGACGCGCAGGTCGGCGACCTCGTCACCTGGCGCCGCCCGGCCGGCGACCTCGAGCTCGAGATCGTTTCGATCAGGTACGCGTAGAGCCGCCTCCGGCTCCTTCTGCCTTCGCCTCTGGCCCATCCTTCGACACGGCCGCTTACGCGGCCTGCTCAGGATGAGGTTCGTGGGTTTGTCGACAAACCCACTACCTCATCCTGAGCAGCGGTGCGCAGCGCCGCGTGTCGAAGGATCGGCCACAAGCACCGCATGGCGACGAGGACCTCTTGACGGCCAATGTTGCGTCCAGTATTTAGCACATACGCTAATTAGCGAATTGAGCAAAGACATGGCCGCCACCGTTGCACCGCTGTTCGAGGCCCTGGCGCATCCGACCCGCCTGGCGATCGTCGAGCGCCTGCTGCGCGAGGGCGAGTGCGCGGCCTCGAGCCTTGCCGAGCCCTTCGACATCGCGCTGCCGACGCTGTCGCGGCACCTCAAGGTGCTGAGCCAGGCCGGTCTGATCGAGCGCCGCGCGGAGCAGCAGTTCCGCTTCTATCGCGTGCGCCCGCAGGCCATGCGTCGTCTCGATGGCTGGTTCACCGACCATCGCCGCTTCTGGAACGAGGCCTTCGACCGCCTCGACGATCTGCTGAAGAGCGAGAAGGAGAAACCGTGATGAACGCTACCTTGCAGAAGATCGAGCCTTTGGTGATGCACCGGCAGTTCGCGGCACCGCCGGCGCGCGTCTACGCCGCCTGGACCGATGCCTCGCTCTTCGGCCGCTGGTTCGGCCCGCCGGGCGGCAGCGTCACGCGCTGCGAGATGGATGCGCGGGTCGGCGGACGGTGGCGCACGGAGGTCCGCAGCTCCGACGGCAAGGACTACGGCGTCAGCGGTGTCTTCAAGGTGCTGGAGCCGCCCAAGCGCATCGTCCTCTCCTGGATCTGGGACGATCGGCCGGCCGGCGCTCCGGACATGGAAATCGACATCACGCTGACGCCGCGCGGGGAGGGCACCGAGATGACCTTCCG
>DATEDK010000298.1:0-14616 GCA_035281685.1 Kiloniellales bacterium
GAGCGCCTCGCTGCCCTCGGCGTAGCTGGTGATGTCGCCGTTCACCAGGAGCGGCAGCCTTGTCGCCGATCTCACGGCCGCGACGGCGGCCCAGTCGGCCTGGTCGCGGAAGGCCTGGTCCCGCGTTCGCCCGTGCACGGAGAGAAGCTTGATGCCGGACGCCTCGGCCAGCCGGGCGACCTCGGGCGCGTTGCGCCGGTCCCGCCGCCAGCCGAGCCGCATCTTCATCGACACCGGGACGGCCACCGCCTTCACCACCGCTTCGAGGATGCGCGCCGTCAGCGCCTCGTCGGCCATCAGCGCGGAGCCGGCGTCCTGGTTCGTCACCTTCTTCGCCGGACAGCCGAAGTTGAGATCGATCAGCCGCGCCCCCTGGCCTTCGGCGAGGCGCGCCGCCTCGGCCATCAGCGCCGGATCGCAGCCGGCGAGCTGGATCGCGAGCGGTGCCTCGGCCGCATGGTCGGCGACCAGCTTGCGCCGCTCGGCCGCCTGCCGCCGGCCCTCGTCGACCACGGCGCGGCTCGCCACCATCTCGGAGACCACCAGCGCCGCGCCCAGGCGCCGCGCGATGCGACGGAAGGGCCGGTCGGTGATGCCGGACAGCGGCGCCAGCACCACCCGACCGCCCAAGGCGATGTCGCCAATGCGAATGCTCATTAAATAGGCAAGTTCCGCGGTTGATTATCGACTGGGCAATCTAGAGGGCGGAAGGCCCCGCGCCAAGAGGGCCGGCCACCGCACCCGCAGTGCTTGACGCAACCCGGTGGCGGCGGCGAACTCTGCCTATGGCAGGAACCGTCGCGCTCGTTGTCGCCGCCGGCCGCGGCCAGCGCTTCGGCGGCGACCGGCCCAAGCAATACGAACTCCTGGCCGGCCGGCCGCTGCTTGCCTGGTCGCTGGCGGCCTTCGCGCGCCATCCCGGCATCACCGCGGTGCGCGCCGTCATCCATCCCGGCGATCGGCCGCTCTATCTGGAGGCCGCTGCGGGCCTCGCCCTGATGGAGCCGGTGCCGGGCGGCGCGGAGCGCCAGGAGTCCGTGCTGCGCGGCCTGGAAAGCCTGGCCGAGTTCCGGCCGGACCGCGTGCTGATCCACGACGGGGCGCGGCCGAACCCCGGGAGTCAGGTGATCGACGCGGTGCTTGCGGCGCTGCGCACGCAGGTCGGCGCCATCCCCGCGCTGCCGGTGACCGACACCTTGAAGCGCGGTGCCGCGGGAGCGATCGCCGGCACGGCCTCGCGCGATGGACTGTTCCGGGCACAGACTCCGCAGGGTTTCCGCTATGCCGAGATCCTGGCGGCGCACCGCCGCGTCGCCGCCACCGCCGGCAGCGCGGCCGCGCTGACCGACGACGCCGCGGTCGCCGAATCCGCCGGCATCGCCGTCGCGCTCGTGCCCGGCCTGGAGGAGAATGTGAAGGTGACCACGCGTGAGGATCTGGCCCGCGTCGAGCGCGCCCTGGTCGGCGCCGAGGAGGTGCGCGTCGGCAGCGGCTTCGACGTGCATCGCTTCGGCAGCGGCGACCGCGTCTGGCTCTGCGGCGTGCCGGTGCCGCACGACCACGGCCTGATCGGCCACTCCGATGCCGACGTCGGCATACACGCGCTGGTCGACGCGATCTTGGGCGCGATCGGCAAGGGCGACATCGGCGAGCACTTCCCGCCGTCCGAGGAACGCTGGCGCGGCGCGCCCTCGCGCCTCTTCCTCGAGGAGGCCTGCCGACTGGTGAACGCCAAGGGCGGACGGCTGGTGCATCTCGACGTCACGCTGATCTGCGAGCGCCCGAAGCTCTCGCCGCACCGCCTGGCGATGCGCCAGCGCCTCTCCGAGCTGACCGGGCTCGCGCTGGACCGCGTGTCGGTCAAGGCGACGACCACCGAAGGGCTCGGCTTCACCGGCCGCCAGGAGGGCATCGCCGCGCAGGCCACCGCCACGGTGGCGTTGCGGGCAGGTTGAGGGTGGGACCGACCGACCCACTCCCCTCACCCTGTCCCTCTCCCCGCTCCGCGGGGCGAGGGGACGGCAGCGTTACGGGGCGTGTGGAGTCCTGGAAGGACAGATGGCCAGGGGTCCCCTCGCCCCGCTTGCGGGGAGAGGGACAGGGTGAGGGGTCCTTTTTCGGTTTCGCAAATTCATCGATCCCATGCCCCTCGCCTCGCTGATCGCCACCTGGTTCTACGCCGGCAAGCTGCGGCCGGCGCCCGGCACCTGGGGCTCGCTGGCGGCGATGCCGGTCGCCCTGCCGATCGCCTGGTACGGCGGCTTCTGGGCCTTGCTGGCGGCGAGCCTCGGCGTCTTCGCGCTCGGCGTCTGGGCCTCCGGGGCGCACGCGGTGCGCCTCGGCCGCGCCGACCCAGGCGAGGTCGTGGTCGACGAGGTGGCGGGCCAGTGGCTGACCTTGGCGCCGCTCTGCGTCGACTGGCGGCTCTGGGCGCTCGGCTTCTTCGTCTTCCGCGCGATGGACATCGTCAAGCCCTGGCCCTGCTCCTGGTGCGACCGGCATCTGAAGGGAGGGCTCGGCATCATGCTGGACGACCTTCTGGCCGGCCTCTACGCCGCGATCGTCGCGGCACTGCTCGGCTGGTGGCTGTGGGACCTCCGATGCTTGCCCTGGACCTGACCGAAGCGGCCGCGCGCCTGCTGGCACTCTACCGCGCCCGCGCCCTCAAGCTCGCCACGGCGGAAAGCTGCACCGGCGGCCTGGTCGCCGGCCTCCTGACCGAGATCGCCGGCTCCTCCGACGTCGTCGAGCGCGGCTTCGTCGTCTACTCGAACGAAGCGAAGACCGAGCTGCTCGGTGTATCGGCCGATCTGATCCGCCGGCATGGCGCGGTCAGTCCCGGCGTCGCCGCCGCCATGGCCGAGGGCGCGATCGCGCGCTCGCGCGCCGACGTCGCCGTCGCGATCACCGGCATCGCCGGACCCGGCGGCGGCTCGCCAGAGAAGCCGGTCGGTCTCGTCTATCTCGCCGTGCAGCGCCGCAACGGCCCGGGCAAGGTCGAGCGGGCGATCTTCCCCGGCGATCGCAGTGCCGTCCGCCGTGCCAGCGTCGAGCGCGCGCTCGTTCTCTTGACCGAGGCGGCGGGGTGAGATTCCTCGGCATCGACTTCAGCGGCGCCAGCGACGCTGGAAAGAAGATCTGGATCGCGGAGGGGATCGAGGATGGCGGCAGGCTTGTCGTCGAGACCCTGCGGCCGGCAAGCGAGTTACGGGACAGCGGCGCCGATCGGGCAATCGCGTTGCGCGCGCTGGTCGGTCATATCGCGGACCTCGGTCCCGCCGTTGTCGGGATCGATGCGCCGAACTCGCTGCCGCGGCAGCTCGCGCCGCAGGGCTGGGGGCCTTGGTTCAAAGGCTTCGCCGCGGCGCACGCTTCAGCCGAGGGCTTCCGCGAAGCCTGTCGCTCGGCGACCGGCGGCAGGGAGAGCAAGCGCGCTTGCGACGTCACGGCGAAGACTCCCTTTGCGGCCTGGAACCTGCGCCTCTATCGGCAGACCTGGCACTCGCTGATCGATCTCTATGCGCCTCTCGTGCGGTGCAAGGCGGTGACTGTCGCGCCATTCCAACGCGCGGATGGGCAGCGTCCGCGCCTCGCCGAGATCTGCCCGGCGTCGACGCTGAAGCACCTCGGCCTCTACGGTTCGTACAAAGGCCGGAAGCTGGTCGACCAACGCCGGCGGCTGCTGCGCGAGATGACGGGCCGCGCCAACTTGCAGTTCGGGGGGCGGCTGCGCGATCGCGCGATCGAAGATCAGGGCGGCGATGCGCTCGACGCCGTCATCGCACTCGCCGCCGCCCTGCGCTGCCGCCGGCAGATCGAGAAGCACGACGCCAGGAGCGAAGGTGAGGTTTACGTGTGGGCCTAGGCACAGACCGCGAAGTCCTCCCTCTCCCCGAAGCGGGAGAGGGCCGGGGTGAGGGGGATAGGTTGGTATCGCTTCGACAGTCGCACCAACCGACCCCTCTCACCCCAACCCCTCTTCCACAAGGTGGAGAGGGGCCAGCCAGCTAGACCGGCACCACCATCTGCAGGTCGCGCGTGGGGTGCTTCACCGCTGCGAGCCTCAAGCCATAGATCGGGCTCAGCACCTCGGGCCGTAGCACCTCGGCCGGCGGCCCATCGGCCACCAGTTTCCCGCCGGCGATCAGCAGCACGCGGTCGGCGTGGCGGGCGGCGAGGTTGGGATCGTGCAGCGAGGCGATCACGCCGGCGCCGCGCCGCGCTTCGGCCTTGGCGGCCTCCAACGCCTGCTCCTGGAAGGCAAGGTCGAGGCTCGTCACCGGCTCGTCCAGCAGCAACCAGCGCGACGGCCCCAGGGGTTCGGCGCGCCAGATCTGCGCGAGCGTGCGCGCGAGTTGGACGCGTTGCTGCTCGCCGCCGGAAAGCCGCCGGTAGTCCTGCCGCAGGAAGCGCGAGACGCCTGCCGCCTGCAGCGCCGCGGCGACCGCGCGCTTGTCGTGCCGCGCCTCGGCCGTGCCGGCATGGGGCGAGCGGCCGAGCTCGACCACCTCTGCCACGGTGAAGCCGAACTGCAGGCGACTCGCCTGCGGCAGCACGGCCCGACGCTGCGCCAGCGCGCGCGCCGGCCAGTCGCCGACCGGACGACCCTCGAAGAGAACCTCGCCGCCACCTGGCGCAAGTTCCCCCGAAAGTGCGGCGAGCAGCGTCGACTTGCCGGCGCCGTTCGGCCCCAGCAGGACCGCCATCTCCCCGCTCTCCAGGGTGAGATCGAGGCCCGCGAGGATCGTGCGCCCCCCGCGTGCCAGGCTCACGTTCCTGAGGCGGATCACAGCCGGCGGCCTCTGAACAGCAGCCAGAGGAAGAAGGGCCCGCCCACCATCGAGGTGATCACGCCTACCGGCAGTTCGGCCGGCAGCACGATCGTCCGCGCCAGCAGATCGGCCAGCAGCAGCAGCGTCGCGCCCAGAAGCGCCGAGCCGGGCAGCAGCCAGCGATGATCTGGGCCGAGGAGTCGGCGCACCAGGTGAGGGACCATCAGTCCGACGAAGGCGATGATGCCGGTCAGCGCCACGGAGGCCCCGGCCGCCAGTGCCGCCAGCACGATCAGGCGCCGCTTCACCCGCTCGATCGGGAAACCGATGTGGAAGGCCTCGGACTCGCCCAGCAGCAGGGCGTTCAGTGGCCGTGCCTGGCTCATGAGACCCAGCATCGCGAGCACTACCAGCGGGATCACCGGCACGAGCTGCGGCCAGGGTGCATAAGCCAGGCTGCCGAGCAGCCAGAGGTTCAGGCTGCGCAGCTGGATGTCGTTGCTGAGGAACACCAGGAGGCCGAGGCCCGCCATGGTGATGGCGTTGAGCGCGATACCCGAGAGCAGCAGGGTGGCGACGTCCATGCCCTCTTGCCGCCAGGCGACGGCGTAGACGATGGCGGTCACGGCCAGCGCGCCGAGGAAGGCGTTGACCGGCAGCAGCCAGGGGTCGAGCCAGGCCGGCAGCTGGGCGGTCAGGGCGGCGCCGTGGACGATGGTCGCGGCCGCTGCCACCGCGGCGCCGCCGGAGACGCCGATCAGGCCGGGATCGGCCAGGGGATTGCGGAAGAGGCCCTGCAGCGCCGCGCCCGCCGTCCCCAGTCCGGCGCCCACGACGATCGCCAGCAGCACGCGCGGCAGGCGCACGCCCAGCAGCACCGTGGCCTCGCGCGTGTCGGCGCCGGACCCACCGAGCAGCTCCCAGAGGATGCGCAGGATCGCTTCGACCCGGATCGGCACCGCGCCGACCGCCAGCGACAGCAAGGTCACCACCAGCAGCGACAGCGCAAGCCCGAGCAGGATCAGCGGCTCCTGCGCCAGCCGCGAGACGAACGTCGGCGGCGGCGTCACGGCACGCGGCTCGCTCATGGCTGCGACAGGTCGGGATGCAGCCGCTGCGCCAGTTCCGCCACGGCATGGGGCGCGCGTGGCCCGAACTGGAGGAAGAGGCCGGCGTCGACGACGAGGATGCGGCCTTCCTGCACCGCTGGAATCAGACCGAGGTCGGGGCGCTTGGCCAGCGTCCCTACGCCGCCCAGCATGGGGAGGCCATGCGCGGTGACCAGCACGATGGCCGGGTTCATCGCCGTCGCGCTCTCGGGCGAGAGCGGCTTGTAGCCTTCGTAGCCCTGCACGGCGTTGCGGCCGCCGGCGAGTTCGATCAGCGCATCGGCCGCAGTGTGCTCGCCGGCAGCCAGTAGCGCGCCGCTCGAGGCGGTCAGGATGAACAGCACCTCAGGCGCGCCTTCGACCCCGGTGAGCGCTTCCGCCAGCGCGGTGAAAGAACGCTCGGTGTCCGCGGCCAGCGCCTCGCCTTCGGCCTCCTTGCCGACGGCGGCGGCCACGGCGCGGATCTTCGCGAGCGTGCCCTCGACGCTCGGTACGTCGGGAATGAGCACGACCGGCGTGCCCGCGCTCGCGACTTGATCCAGCGCCGTGCGGGGTGCCGCCTGGTCGGTCGCCACGACCAGGTCGGGCGTGAACGACAGGATCGGCTCGGCCGAGAGCTGGCGGACGTAGCCGACATCCGGCAGGTCCCAGGCTGCGTCGGGGTAGGAATTCGTGGTGTCGCGCGCGACGACCTTGGGGCCTTCGCCCAGCGCGTAGAGGATTTCCGTGATCGCACCGCCCAGCGAGACGATGCGCTCGGCGGCGGCCGCCGGCGTCGCGGCCAGGGCCAGCGCCGCGGCCAGAACGAGGCGCCTCATGGACGCGACGCCGCGTCGGCCAGGACCGGCCACTCGGGCTTCTCCGGCACGCCCGGCTTGCGCGAGCCGAACATCCAGGCGATCTGTCGGCCTTGCGCGTCGTAGATCTCGAGCGAAGTGACGATGCCGTCGGTGGTGGGCTTGCGCACCAGCCAGCAGCGCGCCACGCCAGGCTCCATCAGGTGCAGGTTGAAACCGCTGTCCAGCACGTTCTGCCAGGGCCCCATGGCCTGCACGCGATGGACCGGCCCGCTGTGAATCTGGATGACGCCGGGCGATCCGACGAAGACCATGATCGGAAGCCCGCCGCGCGCCGCCAGCGTCAGCGCCTTGGAGAAGGAGAGCCGAGGCACCTCGCGGGCGAAGTCGTCCGGCACCAGGCGGAAGGCCTGCTCGCGTCCGGCGCCATGCCGCTTCAGGAGGCCGAAGAAGTCGTGCGTGTCCTTGAGCGCACGCCATTCGTCGGTCAGCTTGGCGGCGTCGATCTCGCCGTCCGGCTTCTCGACAGGAAGCGCGCGCGGCGCGCTCACCGCGAGGCCCGGCTGCTGCTCGGGCGCGGCGAACTCGGCGACCAGCGCATCGAAGACCGCCTCGCCGCCCTCCTGCTTCAGGTAGACCTTGTGCACGGCGGTGCCGTCCGCATCGAAGATCTGGAGGCTGCGTCGGCCCTCCGGCTCGATCAGGGCGAAACCATGGTGCCATCGCGAGAAGAAGAGGCGCAGGTCGATCTGCGGATCGAGCACCACGCCGCCGGTGTCGCTGACATCGATCCTGTCGAAGCGGCCGATCTTCTCGTGCACGCAGTGCTCGTTCCTGGTCAGCGCCATGATTGTGCCGAGCCGCGGCAGGGCCTCGACCAGCGCCTTCCAGCGAGGCTGGAGGCGGGTCGCGTTTGCACCGACCGCGGTCGCCAGCAACTCCCCCTCGCTGACGCCAAGAGCGGTGGCGCTATCGCGCGTGCGGCTGCGCGGGTTGGTCTGGCGATAGGCCTGCCAGCGCTCCGCCAGGAGCCGCGGATCCTGCATCGTCACCGAACCATCGGGCATGAATCGCTCCTCACCAGGCAAGGGTGTAGCTGACCAGGGCCTTGAAGTTCCGGCCCACCTCGTTCGCGCCGGTGAAGACGCGCGTGTATTCCTCGTCGGTGATGTTGTCGATGCCGACCGCGACGCTGAGGCCGTTCAGCAACTCGTCATCCGGCTGCCAGATGGCATAGACATCCTGCACCACGTAGGCATCGCGCGATTCGTCGGTGTCGGTGGTCGACTCGAGGTCGGCGAAGTCGCCGGCGCCGATCACCCGCCAGCCCACCACGGCATCGATCTCAGGCAGCTTGCCGGCGACGTTCAGCGCGAGCTGGTCCGGCTGCAGGCCGCCGATGCGCTCGCCGGTCGCGCGGTCGACGCCGTTGATGTGACCGTAGGACACCTCGATCAGGAAGAACTCGTTCTCGTAGGCGGCCGTCGCCTCGATGCCGTCGAGCATGGCATCGGAGATGTTCCGGACGGTGGTCGTTCCGTTGCAGTTCGGCGGAAAGCAGGCCGGCGGGACCGGCTGGAACACGTCGAAGGAGATCAGATCCTTGGCCCAGGTCCGGAAGTAGCCGCCCTTCGCGGCGAAGCGGTCGTTCAGCCAGAAGACATTGTCGAACTCGAAGCCGAGGCCGGCCTCGAACGTGCGGGTGGTCTGCGGCTTCAGGTCGGGGTTCGGCACGAAGAAGTTGGTGCCGAAGCCGGGAATCTCGAAGTGAACGCCGGTGGCGTAGAGGTCGTTCAGGTTCGGGGCCGAGAAGGCGTGCGCGTAGCTGACGTAGGCCATCATCCACTCGGTCGGCAGGTAGCTGACGCCGAGCTTCGGCGACACTGCGTCGTCATTGTTGTCGTCGGCGATGTCGCTCGACGAGCTGTAGTTGTCGTAGCGGACGCCGGGGATGATGAGAAAGCTGCCGGGCAGCCCGAGCGGCGCCGGCGTACTGATCTCCGCCTGCGCGAAGAAGCCATAGAAGGTTGACTGGGCGTTCGGCACGCCCTCGCGGTCGGCGTCTCCGGCCTTGCCCTCCTGCTTGTCGCGATAGGCCTCGGCACCGTAGGTCAGGATGACGTTGGTCTCGTCGCCGATCGCAAAGCGCGACCGGTTGTCGAGGCGGAAGCCGATGGTGTTGAGATCTCGGGTCAGCAGCTCGCCTGCGGGCCCGAGGCCGCTGGTGACCAGGCGCTGCTCGTCGGCCTGGTAGCGCGTGTAGTAGACCTGCGCATTGAGATCGACCCAGTCGTTGTTGGGATCGCTGTACGCGTAGGTGAGGCGGAAGGTCTCCGCGAGAAGGTCCTTGTCGACGTTCTCGTTGTCCGGCCCTTCGGTGCCCTGGCCGTTGTTCGGCTCCAGCGCACTGCCGTCGTAGCGGGTCCAGCCGAACTCGACGTTGCTGTCGTCGAACTGGTAGCTCGCCTTGAACAGGCCGGAGAGGATGTCGTCGTCGGCGTCGAGCTCCTCGCCGCCGCCGAGCCGGATGTCGCCCGAGGTGCGGTAGACGAAGCTGCCGATCAGATCGAGCCCCTCCATCGGCGTGGCGAAGAGCGTGATGCCGGGAGCGAACTCGTCGTTGGCGCTCTGATAGCCCAGGAAGACGTTGGCGCCATAGGTCTCGCCCGGCAGCAGGAAGTCCGCGGCGTCCTTGGTACGGAACTCGATGGTGCCGCCCAGGCCGCCGGAGCCGTAGAGCGCCGAGGTCGCGCCGCGCACCACCTCGACCTGGTCGAGCAGCGCCGGATCGACGAAAAAGCGGCCGTCGTGACCGGAGATGAAGTTCTGCCGCGTGCCGTCGAGCAGCACGATCACGTCCTGGCCGGTGAAGCCGCGGATGATCGGCACCTCGCCGGTGCGGCGCGGCCCGCCGGCGAAGGTGACGTTCGGCACGTCCTCGACGATGTCGTCCACCGTCGAGGGGATCTTGGTCTCGATCTCGTCCTCGCCGATGACCGTCACGCTGCCGGGATACTCGAAGGCCTCGAGCGGGTTCGTCGTGGCGGTGACAGTGATGGGTGAGGTCACCACGATGTTCTGCCCGCTGACGATGTTTTGCGCCCTCGCCGCTTCAAGTCCGCCCAGAGCGACCACCACGCTTGCAGCCAGTATCCCCCTCGCAATTCTGCGCATGCCCCTTCGACTCCCTCTCGGTCGATTGCGCCCGGGGCTGGCGGAGCGCTGCGCGGACGACGGGCGCGGCGTCTTGAGCTGGCTGGGGTCGCCATGATGATGATGCGGCCGCGGCCGCTACTTGTTCAGGAGAAGCTTGCCCTTGCCCGTGCGCCGGAGCCGGTAGACCGCACCGTCGTGCAGGATTTCCAGCTCGGCCGCTCCCTGGAACAGGGCCTCGCTGGCAAGCTGACGCGGCTTGGGCTTCTGCTCCGGCCGCGCCTCGGCTGCCTCAGCCGAAGACACGTCCGAGCGTTCGGGACCTCGGGTCATCGCCTCCCCCACTACGCGCGCGAGATCCGCCGATCCCGCGCTCATGAACGCTGTGTACTGCGAGTAATTCGTACTTGCAATAGGAATGATAATCGTTAGCAATCTCATTCGTCATGCGTCGGGGCATCGCTCTTTCCGCGCTGCTGCATCTCGCCGTGCTCGGCTGGCTGTTCCACGGCCTCGCGCAGGCCGGCGGCGCGCCCACCTTGGGCGAGGGCGGCGCCGGCTTCGAGATGGTGATGGTCGCGAGCGCGGCCGGCGGCTCGGAGGCCGCGTCCGCAGCGCCGCCAGCGTCAAAGCCCGGACCGGAGGCCGAGCTCTATCTTGCAGCGGCCGCGCAGGCGCGACTGACGCCCGAGCCGCCGACGCCGAACCCTCTGTCAACCGCGACCGAGGGCCCGCCCGTGCCGCTCGGCGAGGAGGCGATGGTCCCGCCGACGGCCGCGCTTGCGCCGGCCGAGCCGCCATCGCCGGAACCCGCGCCCGAGCAACCGCGCCCTCCTGAAGAGGCCGACGTCGAGCAGCCGGACGAGCCGGACGAAACCACCGGCGAGCCGGCCGACGACGTCAGTGCGCCACCGCCGAAACCGACGAAAGCGGTCACGCTTCCCGAGCCGGTGAAACAGGCCGCACCGGTCAAAGAGAGATCGGCGGCAAAGCAACAGCAAGCCGAAGCCGAGCCGAGCGAAGCCGGAGCGACCGACACCGAGCTCGCTTCCCTGCCCTCGCCCGGTACCGGCAGCGCGGCCACCGCGCAGGGCGACAGCAACGATCCAGGCACGCCCGGTTCACTGCAGGTCGGCGTCTCATCGGGCGAGCTGCAGGACTACGGGCAGTTGCTCCTGGCCTGGCTCGACCGCCACAAGCGCTACCCCGACCAGGCGCGCAAGCGCCGCCAGGAAGGCGTGGTGACCGTGGAACTGGCGATCGACGGCCAGGGCCACCTCGTCTCGCATCGCATCGTCGCGGTCTCCGGCGTCGCGGCGCTGGACGACGAGGCGCGTGCGCTTCTGGAGCGGGCAAGTCCCTTCCCGATCCCGCCCGGCGGCGGCACGCACGCCTTCCAGGTGCCCATCGTTTTTGCGCTGAGGTAAAGAACTTCGGCGTCGCGGATCGAGCTCGTGGCCGACCCTTCGAGGGCCGCTGCGCGGCCACCTCAGGGTGAGGTTGTGGACTTGTTGGTATCTCTACAAACCCACCGCCTCACCCTGAGGTGCCCGGCGAAGCCGGGCCTCGAAGGGTCGGCCAAGAGGCTCGTCACCCGGCTTGCAGCTCACAGCACCGGCGTCTGCGACGGTGGCAACCTTGCGCCGTAGAGCTGCTTGGCGCGCGACTCGAAGGCGCCGACCATGCGGCGCACCACCTCGCCGAAGAAGGCGGTGGCGAGGCTCTGCAGCAGCGCCGAACGGAACTCGAAGTCGACGAAGAAGTCGACGAGACAGCCTTCGGGATGCGCCAGGAAGCGCCATCGGCTCACCATCTGCTTGAACGGGCCGTCCATGTAGGTGGTGTTGATGGTGAAGTCGGTCGCGTTGTACTCGACGTGGCTGGTGAAGCGCTCGCGCACCATCTTGAAGCCGATCACCATCTCGGCCACCAGCACGCCGGGCTCGCGCCGCTTGATGCGCGCCGCGCGGCACCAGGGCAGGAACTCCGGATAGCGGTCGACGTCGATCACGAGATCGAACATCTTGCCCGGCGGATAGGGCAGCGTGCGCTTCTCGCGATGGATCGGCACGCGCGTCTGCGCCGGCTGGGGAAAGCGCTAGGCGTCGAGCGGCGCGACCAGCGCCTGGCCCGGCACCTGTATCCCGCCGCGCCGCCGTCCGACGCGGATTTCGCCATAGCGCTCGGCGAAGATGGGCGGCAGCGGCCGGCCGTTGCGCGCCGAGAGCCAGAGGCGCAGCAGGTGGCGCCGCCGCTCCGGCTCCGGCCAGTCCACGTAGGCGGTGCGGGCATGCAGGATCTGGTGGTTGTGCAGGAACTGCATGTCGCCCGGCCGGAAATCCATGTCGAGGCGGAAGTCGTGGCTGTTGGCGAGCTCGTCCATCAGGTCAAGGGCCGCGAGCTGCTCGCTAGTGAGGCGCGGCACCTCCGGGCGGCGCTGCGCAGCCTCGATGAAGTCGCGCGCGTAGATCGTGGTGAGGCAGCCGCCGAAGCGGTGCACGATCGCCATCCGGTAGGTGCTGGCCTTGCCGGCCGGCACCTCGCCCTTGCGGTCGATGGTGAAAGGCTGCTGCAGCACCGCCGCCAGCTCCGGCCGCCGCTTCTCGATCTCGCGGAAGATCGAGACCGAGGAGACGATGGCCGAGCGCCCGCCCTCCTTCGCCGGCTGCAGGCAGAGCAGGCCGACGACGTCGCAGGAGTCGGTGTGGAAGAGCTGGCGGTAGCTGGTCTGGTAGATGCGGACCTGCGGATCGGTCGGATCCTTGCCGAGATCCTTCACGTGCCCCAGCAGGTGGCCCATCGCGTTCTGCGGCACGGGGTCGCCAAGATGAAGGCCGAGGCCGTAGTAGGCCCAGGCCGCGCGCTCGCGGCCCCAATCCGCGACCGGCAGGCCGCGCAGCAGCACGAAGCCGCGGCCCCAGACGATCTCGTGCGCCAGCTTGGCCAGCCGCGGCGCCAGGGTCGGCAGCGGGAAGTCGGCCTGCGTCAGGGTCAGCAGGTCGGCGTGACGGTCCTGGGCTCGATCGATCGCCGCGTCGAGCTCATCGAGCTCGGCGGCAGAGAGAGCCTCCAGCCACTCGCCGCTCTTCGCGAGTTCGGGCCCGTACCACTGTCCGGGGTCGCGCACCTCAGCTGGCCACGGCGGCGAGCCGCGCCGCCTTCAGCCGCTCGAAATCGGCATCGGCATGGTAGGAGCTGCGCGTCAGCGGCGAGGCGGCACAGAGGAGGAAACCCTTCGCCTTCGCCTGCCGCTGGTAGGACTGGAATTCCTCGGGCGGCACGAAGCGGTCGACAGCGATGTGCTTGGCGGTCGGCTGCAGATACTGCCCGATGGTGAGGAAATCGACCTCGGCCGCGCGCAGGTCGTCCATCACCTGTCCCACTTCCTCGCGGCTCTCGCCCAGCCCCACCATCATGCCGGACTTGGTGAAGACCGTGGGGTCGAGCTCCTTGGCGCGCGACAGCAGCTTCAGCGACGCGAAGTAGCGCGCGCCGGGCCGGACGGCGGGATAGAGCCGCGGCACGGTCTCGAGGTTGTGGTTGAAGACGTCCGGCTTCGCGTCGATGACGATCTTGAGCGCGCCCTCCTTGCGCAGGAAGTCGGGCGTCAGCACCTCGACCGTGGTGCCGGGCGAGACCGCGCGGATCGCGCGGATCACCGCGGCGAAGTGGGCGGCGCCGCCGTCCGGCAGGTCGTCGCGGTCGACCGAGGTGACGACGACGTGCGCTAGCCCCAGCTTCTTCACCGCCAGCGCCACGTTCATCGGCTCGTGCGGGTTGACCGCGCCGGGCTTGCCGGTGGCGACGTTGCAGAAGCTGCAGGCGCGCGTGCAGATGTCGCCCAGGATCATCATCGTCGCGTGCTTTTTCTTCCAGCACTCGCCGATGTTCGGGCAGGCCGCCTCCTCGCAGACCGTGGCGAGCCCATGCTCGCGCACGATGGCACGGGTCGCCAGGTACTCCGGCGAGGTCGGCGCCTTGACGCGCAGCCAGTCCGGCTTGCCGCGCCGCACCGGGTTGTCCGGCCGATGCGCCTTCTCGGGGTGACGCAGCTTCGGGGCGAGATCCTCGCTCATGGGACCCAGATATGGCGCGCTTGAAGGGCGGGGTCCAGAACTACCGACCGACACCCCTCACCCTGTCCCTCTCCCCCTTCGGGGACGAGGGGACGGCAGCGCCGCCAGCGGGCCAGGGGTCCCCTCGCCCCGCTTGCGGGGAGAGGGACAGGGTGAGGGGTTTCGTTAGGTATGCAGCACCCTTCCATACGCATCCAGCACGCTCTCGTGCATCATCTCGCTCAGCGTCGGGTGCGGGAAGACGGCGTGGATCAGCTCGGCTTCGGTGGTCTCGAGGTTCATCGCCACCATGAAGCCCTGGATCAGCTCGGTCACCTCGGCGCCGACCAGGTGCGCGCCCAGGAGCTGCCCGGTCTTCTTGTCGAAGACCGTCTTCACCAGGCCCTGGTCCTCGCCCAGCGCAATGGCCTTGCCGTTGCCGACGAAGGGGAAGCGGCCGACGCGCACCTCCCGGCCCCCTTCCTTCGCCTTCTTCTCCGTGAGCCCGACCGAGGCCACCTGCGGATGGCAGTAGGTGCAGCCGGGGATCAGCGTCTTGTCCATCGCGTGCGGGTGTCGGCCGGCGATGGCCTCGACGCAGATGACGCCCTCGTGCTCCGCCTTGTGCGCCAGCATTGGCGGACCGGCGACGTCGCCGATCGCGTAGATGCCCTTGACGTTGGTGCGCAGCAGGTCGTCGACCTTGATCGTGCCGCGCTCCACCGCCACG
>DATEDK010000299.1:0-5262 GCA_035281685.1 Kiloniellales bacterium
TCCTCCGCTGTGCGGGGCGAGAATGGCTTGTGGCGTCGCGCAGTGAAAGCCCCTCTCCCCTCCGCGGGAGTCCGCGGGAGAGGGGTTGGGGTGAGGGGGGTCGGTCGGTGCGACTGTCGGCACCCGCATACACCAACCTACCCCCCTCACCCCGACCCTCTCCCGCAAGGGGAGAGGGAGGACTTCTGCGCCGACGCACAGGTGCCCATGCGCCGGGACCGCTACCGGCGCCGGGGGCAGCCCCCTAGCCTACGCCACCGTGACCGTGCGCCCGATCAGTCCCTGGCTTGGCCTGCCGCTGCTGCTGCTCTGCGGCACGCTCTGGGGCATCACCTTCCCCTTGTCGAAGATCGGCATCGAGGGCGGCATCCATCCTTTCGCCTACGGCGTCTGGGTCGCCGGGCTCTCCTCTGCCGTCCTGCTCGCTCTGGTCTTCGCGCGTGGGCAGCGCCTGCCGCTCGGCGCGGCGCACCTGCGGCTCTACCTGGTCACCGGCCTCTTCGGCCAGGCGCTGCCGAACATGGCCTACTACTTCTACATCCCGCACATGCCGGCCGGGCTGGCGGCGGTGATCATCACCACCTCGCCCTTGATCACCTTCGTGTTGGCCCTGCTGCTCTCGATCGAGCGCTTCAACGCCGTGCGCGCCTTCGGCGTCGCCTGCGGCTTCTCCGGCGCACTCATGCTGGTGCTGCCCGGCTCCGCCCTGCCCTCGCCCGAGACGCTGGGCTGGGTGCTGCTGGCCTTCGCCACGCCCTTCTTCTATGCCGGCTCCAACATCGCGATGGCGACGCTCAGGCCGGACGCGCTCGGCGCTCCGGCGATGGCGGCCGGCATGTTCCTCGCCTCCTTCCTGGCGCAGCTGCCGGTGCTGGCGATCTCCGGCGAGTGGTATCTGCTGCTGCCGCCGACGGCGCCGCGCGACTGGGCGCTGATCGCGCAGGTCGGCTGCTCGATCACCGCGCACGTGCTCTACCTGACGATCATGCCGCGCTTCGGCTTGGTCTTCGTCAGCCAGGTCGGCTACGTCGTGACGCTCGCCGGCATCCTCTGGGGCCTCGCTTTCTTCGGCGAGACGCTGAGCCCCTGGGTCTACGGCGCCGCCGCCGTGATCATGGGCGGCGTCGTGCTGGTGAACCTCGGCGATCGGCTGCGCCGCCTGAAGCCGGCCTAGGCCGGCTTCTCCGCTGCCATCAGGTAGTTGACGTCGAGGTCGCGGTCGCTGAGCCGCCAGCCGCGGTCGAAAGGGTTCAGCACCAGGCCCTGGGTCGCGGCCACCCTCAGCCCTTGCGCCGCCACGAGCCGCCCCAACTCGCCGGGCGTCAGGAAGCGGCGCCAGTCGTGCGTGCCGCGCGGCACCACGCGCAGCAGCCACTCGGCCCCCACGATCGCCATCAGGAAGGACTTGGCCGTGCGGCTGATGGTGGAGAGCAGGAGCTGCCCGCCCGGGCGCACCAGACCGGCGGCGGCCGCCAGGAAGGCCTGCGGCTCGGCCACGTGCTCCACCACCTCGAGCGCCAGCACGGCGTCGAAGCGCTCGCCCTTGGCCAGCAGGGCCTCGGCGGTGGTCTCGCGGTAGTCGATGGCGAGGCCCTGCTCGGCCGCATGGCGGCGAGCAACCTCCAGGGTCTCGGCCGTGGCATCGGCTCCCACCACCGTGGCGCCCATGCGGGCGAGCGGCTCGCTCAGGAGCCCGCCGCCGCAGCCGAGGTCGAGCAGGTCGAGCCCGGTCAGCGGCTTCAGGGCCCCGGGGTCGGGGGCCAGGCGGTCGCGGATGAAGGCGAGCCGCGCCGGGTTCATCCGGTGCAGGGCCGCCATCGGGCCCTGCGGGTCCCACCAGTCGCGGGCGAGGCGGGCGAACTTCGCCACCTCCGCGGCGTCCACCGAAACGGGATCGGGGGAGCCGCCGGCGGCTGCGAAAGTCTCGCTCATGTCCTGTGCTCTCGCCTCGCCTTGCATGGGTGAGCGCCCCTGAGTATGGATAGCCCGCGCCCTTCCAGGCAAGCGAACCGGCCGCCCGCTCCCGCTCCGGGAGAGGGCCGCCTTGTTGCTTGACCGGTTGGTGCGGAAGAGGGGATCTGACGCGGTCATGGCGCGCATCGTCATGAAGTTCGGCGGCACCTCGGTCGGCGACGTCGACCGCATCCGCAATGCCGCGCTGCGCGTGAAGCGCGAGACCGACGCCGGCCACGAGGTCGCCGTCGTCGTCTCCGCCATGGCCGGGGTCACCAACCAGCTGGTCGACTACGTGCGGCAGACCGGGCCGCTCGCGGATCTGCGCGAGTACGACACCGTGGTCGCGTCGGGCGAGCAGGTGACCGCCGGGCTGATGGCGATCGCGCTGCAGGAGATCGGCGTCTCGGCGCGCTCCTGGCTCGGCTGGCAGATGCCGATGCGCACCACCGACGCGCACGGTTCGGCGCGCATCCAGGAGATCGACACCCGCATCATCGAGCAGCGCTTCGGCGAGGGGCAGGTGGCGGTGGTGGCAGGCTTCCAGGGCCTCTCCGCCAACAACCGGCTGACCACGCTCGGGCGCGGCGGCTCGGATACCTCGGCGGTGGCGCTGGCCGCGGCGCTGAAGGCCGAGCGCTGCGACATCTATACCGACGTCGACGGCGTCTACACCTGCGACCCGCGCATCGTGACCAAGGCGCGCAAGCTCGAGAAGATCACCTACGAAGAGATGCTGGAGCTGGCCTCGCTCGGGGCCAAGGTGCTGCAGACGCGCTCGGTCGAGCTGGCGATGAACCATCGCGTGCGCGTGCAGGTGCTGTCCTCCTTCGAGGACAAGCCCGGAACCCTGGTGGTGGACGAGGACGAGATCGTGGAAAAGGCAGTGGTCAGCGGCATCGCCTACACGCGCGACGAGGCGAAGGTGACGCTCATCCGCGTACCGGACCGGCCGGGCGTGGCGGCCGCCATCTTCGGCCCGCTCGCGGAGGCGGCCATCAACGTCGACATGATCGTGCAGAACATCTCGCTCGACGGCGAGACGACGGACATGACCTTCACCGTCGGCCGCGCCGACCTGAAGCGCGCGCTCGACGTGCTGGAGAAGAACGCCGAGACGCTCGGCCGCCCGGCGGTCAAGGCCGACCCCACGGTGGTGAAGGTCTCGGTCATCGGCGTCGGCATGCGTAGCCACGCCGGCGTGGCCCAACAGATGTTCAAGGCGCTGGCCGGCCGCGGCATCAACATCCAGGTCATCACCACCTCGGAGATCAAGATCTCGGTCCTGATCGACGAGGCCTATACCGAGCTGGCGCTGCGCGCGCTGCATACGGCCTACGGTCTCGACGCCGCCTGAGGCCCCCATGGCAGTCCGTTGAGAGGAACCGGGGGCGATGGCAAGGGCACCCGGATGGACCGGCGCACGCCGCCTGCTGAAGCAGCTTCGCGACACGCTGCAGCAGGGCGGGCCCGCGCGCCTGCGCCTCGACCGCGTCGCCACGCTGATCGCCAACGCCATGGTGGCGGAGGTCTGCTCGCTCTACGTCATGCGCGCGGGCGAGGTCCTCGAGCTCTTCGCCACGCAGGGTCTGAAGCCCGAGGCCGTGCACCGCACGCGCCTGCGCGTGGGCGAAGGTCTCGTCGGCCTGATCGCCGCATCGGCCGAGCCCGTCGCGCTCGCTGACGCGCAGAGCCATCCGAACTTCGCCTACCGCCCGGAGACCGGCGAGGAGATCTACCAGTCGCTGATGGGCGTGCCGGTGCTGCGCGAGGGCCGCGTGCTGGGCGTCATCGTCGTGCAGAACAAGACGCAGAAGCAGTACACCGAGGAGGAGGTCGAGACCCTCGAGACCGTTGCCATGGTGCTGGCCGAGCTCCTGATCTCCGCCGGCATCATCGACCCCGAGGAGCAGCGCATCGTCGAGGGCGCCGCGCTGATGCCGACGCGGCTCACCGGCATCGTGCTGAGCGCCGGTCTCGCCATGGGCACCGCGGTCAGCCACGAGCGCGGCCTCGTCATCCGCCGCCTGGTCGCCGAGGACCCCGAGCAGGAGCGCCAGCGGCTGAAGACCGCGCTGGGCGAGCTCTCCGCCAAGCTGGAGAGGCTCTTCTCGGAGGGCGACCTCGCGCAGCAGGGCGAGCACCGCGAGGTGCTGGAGACCTACCGCATGTTCGCCGAGGACCGCGGCTGGATGGCGCGCATCGAGGAGATCATCGCCTCGGGGCTCACCGCCGAGGCCGCCGTGCACCGCGTGCAGTCGGACATCCAGGCGCGCATGAACCAGGTGACCGATCCCTACCTGAAGGAGCGCTTCTTCGATCTCGACGACCTCGCCAACCGCCTGCTGCATCACCTGGTCGGCGGCGAGGGCGCGGCGCAGGCGCTGCCGGAGGAGGCCGTGCTGATCGCGCGCCACCTGGGGCCGGCCGAGCTGATCGACTACGGCCGCCGCCGCCTGAAGGCCGTGGTGCTGGCCGAGGGCAGCCCCACCGCGCACGTCGCCATCGTCGCGCGCGCGCTCGACATCCCGATGCTCGGCCGCGTCCCCGAGGCGCTGACCCGCATCCGGCCCGGCGACACCGTGGCGGTCGACGGCGACAACGGCCAGCTCCTGGTGCGTCCGCGCGAGACCGTGCGCCAGTCCTTCCGCCAAGCCATGGCCGATCGCGACCGGCGCCGGCGTCTCTTCGCCGCGACCCGCGACCTGCCCGCGGTCAGCCGCGACGGCCAGCGCGTGCAGCTCTCGATCAACGCCGGCCTGCTGATCGACGTGCCGCAGGTCGTCGAGTGCGGCGCCGACGGCATCGGGCTCTACCGCACCGAGGTGCCGTTCATGGTGCGCGAGGCCTTCCCCAAGGTCGACGAGCAGGAGCAGCTCTACCGCACCGTGCTGGACCAGGCGCAGGGCAAGCCCGTGGTCTTCCGCACGCTCGACATCGGCGGCGACAAGCCGCTCCCCTACTGGAGCGCCGGCGGCGAGGAGAACCCCGCCATGGGCTGGCGCGCGATCCGCGTCGGCCTCGACCGGCCGGCGCTCCTGCGCCAGCAGCTGCGCGCGCTGGTGCGCGCGGCCGCCGGCCGTCACCTCTTCGTCATGTTCCCCATGGTCAGCCACGTCGGCGAGTACCGCCAGGCGCGCACCCTGCTGGATCGCGAGCTGAAGCAGGCGGCGCGGCGGCCGGACGCGGTCTCCGTCGGCGTGATGCTCGAGGTGCCGGCGCTCCTGTTCCAGCTCGACGAGCTCTTCGCCGCGGTCGACTTCGTCTCGATCGGCTCGAACGACCTCCTGCAGTTTCTCTTCGCCTGCG
>DATEDK010000300.1:0-3031 GCA_035281685.1 Kiloniellales bacterium
CGATCGTGCGCGGCGCCGATACCGCGCGGCTCGACCTGGCGCCGGAGTCGGCAGGGCTGCTCGCCGTCTCGCTCGGCCTTTCGCGCATGTACGCGGACGACAGCGAGCAGCTCGAGGCCTCACTGCCCCTTTACGACGCACTCTACCGCTGGTGCCGCGACGCCAGCGACGAGACTCACGGCTGGCCGCCGCGCAAGGCGGGAGTCTAGCTCGTGGCGAGCACGACGGGAACGACGGCGACCGCGGCCGGGCCGGTGGCGCCGCCGCACGGCATCTCCCTGCGCGAGGCGACGCGCGTCTGGGCGCGCGTCGCCGCCCTTTCCTTCGGCGGACCAGCCGGGCAGATCGCAGTCATGCACCGCATCCTGGTCGACGAGAAGCGGTGGGTCGGCGAGACGCGATTCCTCCACGCGCTGAACTACTGCATGCTGCTGCCGGGGCCGGAGGCCCAGCAGCTCGCGGTCTACCTCGGCTGGCTGCTGCATCGCACGAAGGGCGGGCTGATCGCCGGCACGCTCTTCATCCTGCCGGGATTCCTCTCGATCCTGGCGCTCAGCTACCTCTACGTGCTGCTGGGCGCCACGCCGGTGCTGCAGGGCCTCTTCTTCGGGCTGAAGGCGGCGGTGCTGGCGATCGTGCTGCAGGCGGTGGTGCGCATCGGCAAGCGCTCGCTCAGCAGCGGCGTTCTGCAAGCCATCGCCGCGGCGGCGTTCCTGGCGCTGTTCTGTTTCGCCGTGCCCTTCCCTTGGGTCGTGCTGGGCGCCGGCCTCCTCGGCTACATCGGCGGCCGGGCGGGCCTGCCGCAGTTCAAGGCCGGCGGCGGGCACGGCAAGAGCGGCAGCGCCGGGCTCAGCGATCGCGACAGCGCGCTGGGCGAGGGTACGCCTGCGCATGCGCAGAACGCGCTCGGCTGGTCGCTCAGGATCTCCGCCATCTTCCTCATCCTCTGGCTGCTGCCGGTGGGCACCTTGTCGCTCGCCCTCGGCCTCGACAACGTGTTCAGCCAGATCGCGATCTTCTTCAGCAAGATGGCGGTGGTGACCTTCGGCGGCGCCTACGCGGTCCTGTCCTACGTCGCGCAGGAGGCGGTGCAGCACTACGGCTGGCTCACCGCCGGCGAGATGCTGGACGGTCTCGGCATGGCGGAGACCACGCCGGGCCCGCTGATCATGGTGCTGCAGTTCGTGGGCTTCCTCGGCGCCTATCGCGCGCCCGGCGCGCTCGATCCGCTGATGGCGGCAACCTTGGGCGCCGTGCTGACGACCTGGGTCACCTTTGCGCCCTGCTTCCTCTGGATCTTCCTGGGCGCACCGTTCATCGAGCGGTTGCGCGAGAACCGGGCGCTGACCGGCGCGCTCTCGGCGATCTCGGCCGCGGTGGCGGGCGTGGTGCTGAATCTCGCGCTCTGGTTCGCGCTGCACCTCCTGTTCCGCGAACAGTGGCGGTTCGATGCCGGCCCCTTCGACATGGACCTGCCGCGGCTCGCGTCGATCGACTGGCCGGCCTTCGCACTGACGCTTGCCTGCGTCGTCGCGGTCTTCCGCTTCAAGGCGCCGATGCTGGCCGTGCTGGGGGCGGCCGCGGCGGTGGGTGTGGCCTGGACGCTGGTGAGCTGACCCAGAAGCCTGCCCCCTCCCTGCTATCCGCCGCCTTCGCGGTGGAGGCGCACGTTATTCCCTCCACCACGCGCAGCGTGGGGGAGGATTAGGGAGGAGGTCTCGACGAAGCAGCTCCAATTGACGGCACCCCCTCCCTCGGCCTCTCCCATGCTTCGCATGGTGGAGGGGATGAGCAGCCCTCTCTCCCGCGTGGCAGGGAGTGCGGGAGAGAGGGTGCTTCGTCAGCTCCCCGCCGAAGCGGCGAGCTCCGCCAGCTGCACGAACTCGGCGCGGTAGCCGAAGGGGTCCTCGCCCTTGTTGCCGCGGGCGAGTGCGATCACGTCGCCGTAGTCGAAGTCGCCCATGTAGGTGCCGCCGCGCAGCAGCTGGGCGAAGGCGGCGACCGCCGCCGCGAACTTGAAGTCCTGCGAGGCGGTCTGCAGCGACGACGTCTTCAGGTCGGCCTTCAGCAGCGGGACCTCCATCAGCGTGGAGGTCTCCTCGCCCGGCAGCTTGTAGCGGAGCTTCAGGTAGGCGAACTCCGCGGCGTCCGGGTCGCCCGCGTTGGCGGTCTCGCCGCCGTAGCGCAAGGGATCGATGTGCGTCGCCTCGGAGCCGACCAGCACGACTTCGTAGATCGCGGTCACCGTATGACCGGCGCCGATGTCGCCGGCGTCGACCTTGTCGTTCTTGAAGTCCTCCTGCTTCAGCTGACGGTTCTCGTAGCCGATCAGGCGGTACTCGGCGACCACGGCCGGATTGAACTCGACCTGGATCTTGACGTCCTTGGCGATGGTGTAGAGCGTCGAGGAGAGCTCCTCGACCAGCACCTTGCGCGCCTCGTTGAGCGTGTCGATGTAGAAGGCGTTGCCGTTGCCGTAGTCGGCCAGCTGCTCCAGCAGCGCCTCGTTGTAGTTGCCGCCGCCGAAGCCGAGCGTGGTCAGCTCGATGCCGGTCTCGCGGTAGCGCTCGACCATGTCCTTCAGCATCTCGAAGTCGGTGACGCCGACGTTGAAGTCGCCGTCGGTCGCCAGGATCACGCGGTTGATGCCGTTGGGGTCGTAGTGCTGCTGCGCCAGAGCGTAGGCGAGCTGGATACCCTCGCCCCCCGCGGTCGAGCCGCCGGCGGAGAGCTGCGAGAGCGCCGCGATGATCGCCATCTTGTTGTCGCCCGCGGTCGGCTCCAGCACGACGCCGGCGGCCCCGGCGTAGACCACGATCGCGACGTGGTCCTTCGCGGAGAGCTCGTTCACCATCATCTTCAGCGCGTTGACCAGCAGCGGCAGCTTCGCCGGATCGTCCATCGAGCCGGAGACGTCGACCAGGAACACCAGGTTGGCGGCGGGCCGCTCCGCCGGCGGCGGCTCGAATCCCTTGATGCCGACATGCAGCAGGTACGTTTCCGAATTCCAGGGCGTCTTCTCGACCGCCGT
>DATEDK010000301.1:0-2424 GCA_035281685.1 Kiloniellales bacterium
CTCGCGGCGCAGCGGCGCGTGCGCCAGGCGCAGTTGCGGCGCGACGGCGTCGTTCGAGGGGGCGTTGCGGGGGCCGGCGCCGGCCGGAGGGGCGGCGACGGCGGCGGCGGTGGCGAGGAGGGCGAACCAGCTTCTTGCGAAGCGGGTTCGCACGGTTCAGCGACTCCCCACGATGATCATGCCCTTGAGCAGGTTCAGGGCTTCGTACAGCGTGTAGTCGGTCTCGGCCAGCGACTGCAGGGCGTCCGATTCCTTCTTGCGCGCCTCGATCTGCGCCTGCGTCTCCGCCGGGCGGGTGTCGCCGTCCAGCCGGCCCTCGAGGTCCGCCTCGGTGAGGCCGTCCGGCGCCGGGCCGTCGGCCTTGGCGATCTTGACCGGGCGGATGGCGATGTCCGGGCCGATGCCCTCGGCCTGGATCGAGCGGCCGCTCGGCGTGTAGTAGCGCGCCGTGGTCAGCTTCATCGCCGACTCGTTCGGCAGCGGCAGGATGGTCTGCACCGAGCCCTTGCCGAAGGTCTTGGCGCCGACGATCAGGCCGCGCTTGTGGTCCTGCAGCGCGCCGGCCACGATCTCCGAGGCCGAGGCCGAGCCGCCGTTGACCAGCACCACCAGCGGCTTGCCGTCGAGCAGGTCGCCGGGCCGGGCGTTGTACTCGCGGTTGGCGTCGTTGACGCGGCCCTTGATGCTGACGATCGCGCCCTTGTCGAGGAAGGCGTCGGAAACGTCCACCGCGGTACTGAGCACGCCACCCGGGTTGTTGCGCAGGTCCAGCACCGCGCCCTTGAGCACGCCACCGGGCGCCTCCTTGCGCATCTTCTGGATTTCCTCGGCGAGGTTCTTGCCGGTTTCCTCCTGGAAGGTGTTGACGCGCAGGTAGGCGATGCCGGGCTCGAGCATGCGGCTGCGCACGCTGCGCACGGCGATGATGGCGCGCTGCATCTGGAACGTCAGCGGGTCGGCGGTGCCTTCGCGCAGCACCGTCAGCACGATCGGCGTGTCGGGCTCGCCGCGCATCTTCTTCACCGCCTCGTTCAGGGTCAGGCCCTTGACCGGGGTTTCATCGATCTTGACGATCAGGTCGCCGGACTGGATGCCGGCGCGCGCCGCGGGGGTTTCGTCGATCGGCGCGATCACGCGCACGAAGCCGTTGAACGCCTGCACTTCGATGCCCAGGCCGCCGAAGCGCCCCGTCGTCTGCACCCTCAGGTCGACGTACTCCTCCTTGTCCAGGTAGGAAGAATGCGGGTCGAGGCCGGCCAGCATGCCGCGCATGGCGTCCTCGAGCAGCGCGTCGTCGGTCACCGGTTCGACGTAGTCGCTTTTGACCCGGTTCAGGATCTCCACGAACGTCTGCATGTCGCGCAGCGGCAGCGATTCCGGCTTGCCCTTGTCCGCCAGCACGCCATAGGTGAGGGAGATGCCGATGCCGAGGGCGGCACCCAATGCGAGGGTGACGGGGGTATGCAGGGGACGCATGAAACACCACTCCGAACGAGGCCGAAACTCGGCTTCACAATAGCACGGGCCGACCCCGGAACCCCTACTTGCGCGAGGCTTTCTTGGGCGTTGCCGACGGCCGGAACCAGGCCGCGGGATTGACCGGGTCGGTGCCCTTGCGCAGCTCGAAATACAGGCCGTTGCGGTCGTGGCCGCCGGTCGCGCCGACCGCGGCGATCACGTCCCCCGGCTGCACCCAGTCGCCCACCGCGACGTCCACGCTCTGGGCGTGGCCGTACAGGGAGTAGTAGGCGCCCTCGTGCTCCAGCACCACGATCAGGCCGTAGCGGTGCATCCAGCCGGTGTAGGCGACGCGCCCGGCGGCGACGGCCTTCACCGACGCGCCCTCGGGGCCGGAGATCCACAGGCCGTTCCACTTGATGCGGCCGGACTTGGGCTGGCCGTACTGCGCCAGCAGGCGGCCCTTCAGCGGCCACGGCAGCTTGCCGCGCAGCTTGGCGAACGGCGGGCCGCCCAGCTGCGCCGGGATGTCGGCCAGGGTCTTGCGCACCTCGCGCAGCAGCCGGGTGAGGTGCCGCTCGTCGGCCTGCAGCTGGTTCAGCTCCTCCTCGCCGCCGGCGATGCGCCGGCGCAGCCGTTCGACCATGCCTTCGCGCTCGCCGCGCAGCGCCTCGAGCGTCGCCAGCGTGCCCTCGTGGCGGCCGCGGGTCTCGTCGAGCTCGGCGGTCTCGCGCCGCAGCTGCTCCGCCAGCGCCGCCAGCGCCTGCACCTGGTCGAGGATGCCCTCGATGAGCCGGGCGCGCGCGCGGTTCAGGTAGTCGTAGTAGGTCATCACCCGCGACACCCGCTGGCCGCCGTCCTGGTTCAGCGCCAGCTTGGTCTGGCCGCGCTGGCCGATCATGTAGCTCGCGCGCACCTGGCGCGCGAGCGACTCCTTGTGCCGGTTCAGCTGGGCCTGGGCCTCGC
>DATEDK010000302.1:0-3025 GCA_035281685.1 Kiloniellales bacterium
CAAGCAGACGCTCTACCGCGCGATCGAGCCGGCACTGAAGCCGCACGCGCTGGTGGCCACCAGCACCTCGGGCCTCCTGCTGAGCGACCTGCAGGAAGGCTTCCGGGAGCCCTGGCGGCTGGTGCTGGCGCACCCCTTCAACCCGCCGCACCTGGTCCCGCTGGTCGAGCTCTACGCCAACGAGCGGACCCATCCCGAGGCGCTGGAGTGGACCGAGCGCTTCTACAGCGCGCTGGGCAAGGTGCCGGTCCGCCTGAACAAGCAGGTGCCGGGACACATCGCCAACCGCATGCAGGCGGCGATCATCCGCGAGGCCGTGCACTTGGCGGCCGAGGGCGTCGCCTCGGTCGCCGACATCGACAAGGCGATCACCGCCGGGCCGGGCATCCGCTGGGCGATCATGGGGCCGCACATGATCACCTACCTGGCGACCGGCGGTGCCGGCGTCGATGTCTTCTGGGAGCGCTACCTGCCGGCCTTCGAGAGCTGGTGGGCCGATCTCGGCCAGCCGAAGCTGACGCCGGCGCTGGTGGCCGAGCTGGCGCGCGGCGTCGCGGCGGAGGCCGCCGGGCGCAGCGCCGAGGAGCTGGCCGCCGAGCGCGACAGGATGATCCTGCACATCCTGGCCGCTCGCGACGGCGAGGCGGAGGACGCCTCCTAAACTGCCGCCGGGCGCGACTGCCGGCGCCAGCCCAGCGGTGTCGTGCCGAAGCTCCGGCGGAAGCGGCGGTTGAAGGTGGAGAGATCGCCGAAGCCCGCGCCGAGCGCCACGGAGGCGACCGGCTCCTCGCCATGGGCGAGCGCCTGCGCCGCGCGGCGCAGCCGCAGGTTCAAGAGATAGCGATAGGGCGGCGCACCGACGGCGCGACGGAACGAGCGCAGGAAATGGTACTTGCTCATCGCCGCGATGCCGGCGAGACGGTCGAGGTCGAGCGCGTCCTCGGCGTGCGCCTCGATATGGCGCAGCACGCGGCTGATGCGCCGCGCATCGTGCGGCGGCAGGCCCGCGGCCGGCGTTTCGCCCGAGGCCAGCGACAGCACCCGCTCGACGACGGTGGCAACCAGCGACTCGGCGGCAAGCGCGACCCTGCCGGCACCGCGCTCGAGCATCAGACCGAGCGGCAAGGTTGCTGCACCCGCCGGAAGCATGGCCTGGCGGAAGCGGAAGCGGCTGGAGCCGGCGGCGCCGGTGGCAGCCTCCTCGAAGTAGGCAGGCGTCATGTGCAGTGCGAGGCAGCGGTCGCCCTTGGCGTGCTCGTGCCCGCACTGGAAGCAGGCACCGGCGTTGTCCAGCAGCAGCGCGCCGGGGTGCAGCAGCGCCGTGCCGTGGCTTGCGCGGTAGGTGAAGCTGCCCTCGGCGACGGCGGCTATGGAGAAGCGGCCGTGCTGCTCCTCGTAGGGGCGGTCCTGCGGGCCCGCCTGGCAGCGGAACTCGGTCAGCCGCCAGCCCTCGCCTTGCGCGATCGGGCGGGGCGCGGGAGCGGCAGGGCGCGACTCGCGGGCGGCTTCGAGCATGGTCCCAACTTAGCAATTTCTCCCAAGCCGCGGCATGGCGGCAGGCCCATCTTGCGGGCCAAGGACCTACGCCGGCGCGTCACGGCGAGGCCGTTCACGAGGAGAATTTTCATGTCGATGCTCAATCATGTCTCGATCGGCGTGCGCGACGTCGCCCGCGCCAAGAGCTTCTACGATGCCGCGCTGGGCGCACTCGGCTACAAGTGCCTCAGCGCCGGCGACACCTCGCTCGGCTACGGCGACGGCGCCGTGGCCCTTTGGATCAACGAAGCGAAGAGCCCGGTGCCGGCTGACCCCGCCTCGGGTCTGCACTTCTGCTTCACCGCAGCCTCGCGCAAGGCGGTCGACAGCTTCCACAAGGCAGCGCTGAAGGCCGGCGGCAAGGACAACGGCAAGCCGGGCCTGCGCGCCGACTACGGTGCGGGCTACTACGCCGCCTTCGTGGTCGATCCCGAGGGCTACCGCATCGAGGCCTACTGCGAGGAGTAATCGACCGCTCGAGGGAGACCTCTGCGAAACATCCAACGTTGTCATCCCGGAAACCGCGAAGCGGTTATCCGGGACCCAGGGGCCGCAGAGCGGGCTCAATGTCCCCTGGGTCCCGGCTCTCGCTACGCTCGGCCGGGATGACAGCTTTAGGTTTCGCAGAGGTCTTCGGCGGGCGAGGTTACTTTTGGAGGTACTCTTCCTCTGTCCTCGGCTTGTCGGGGAGCTCGCGGTCGAGCGCCTCGCGGTACTTCACGCAGCCGCGCAGGAACTGCGGCCAGTCCGGCACAGCGATGTCCCGGGGGATCGGCTCGGGCAGCAGTCGCCAGAGCTGCGGGTGGTGCCAGCAGAGATCGTGGCCGGAGGAGTCGCGGTGCCTGCGGATGCCCGCGCGCAACCGCTTAGCCTCGGCGAGGAGCGCTTCCCTGGAAAGGCCCTCGAGGTCCTCGTCCATCGCTGCCTCGGCGTCAGACGTGCGCCATCACCTTTTCGGCCGCCGAGACGTCGAGCGCGCCGGGGTTCTCCTCGATGGCGAGGTGCTTCACCACGCCGTCCTTCACCACCATGGCGAAGCGCTTCGAGCGCATGCCCATGCCGTGCGGCGTCAGGTCGAGCTCGAGGCCGAGCGCCTTGGTGAGCTGCGCCGAGCCGTCCGCCAGCATCAGGATCTTGTCCTCGACGCGCTGGTCCTTGCCCCACGCACCCATGACGAAGGCGTCGTTCACCGAGAGGCAGGCGATGGTATCCACCCCCTTCGCCTTGAGGTCGGCGGACTTGGCGAGATAGCCCGGCACGTGCTTGGCCGAGCAGGTCGGCGTGAAGGCGCCGGGCAGGCCGAAGACGACCACGATCTTGCCCTTGAACAGCTCGTCGGTCGTGATCTCCGCCGGGCCGTTGGCGGTCATGTGCTTCACCCGCACGCTCGGGACCTTGTCGCCTACCTTGATCATCAGGCCTCTCCTCCTGTTGTGTGCCGCGCAAGATAGGGCCGCGGCTGCCCCCTTCCAAGCCTAGCCGGCGCTAG
>DATEDK010000303.1:0-2446 GCA_035281685.1 Kiloniellales bacterium
CACTGGTCCCGGCCGTGCCGCTGTCACCGCCGTCGCCGCCGTCACCGCCGGCGCCACCGTCGCCGCCGTTGATGCCGCCGCCGGCGCCGCCCTGGCCCGCAGCGCCACCCTCGCCACCCTTGGTGCCCGCCCCATCCTCGCCGTCTTCACCGTCGGTACCGTCGGTGCCGACGACCATGGCCTGCTGCTCGTTGCCCGCCGGGCAGCCGTCAGCAGCGGTTTGCGTGTTCTTCATGGTGGAGTCCTCCGACCAGCCGAGGCTCGGCAGGCCAATGAGCAGAAGGGTCGCGGCTGTCGCGGTCAGCAGGCCTTGCTTCACGGGAATTCTCCCCTGTTCCATAAAAAAGCTGCGGCGAGAAGTGGAAATCCGCGTAGTCCACCTCGGCCCCTTAGAGTAGGAAGAGAAGTCTCGACTGTCGATGTGATAATTAGGAAAAATAGAAGAAATTTAAACTCCAATAGTACCGCGTCCATTATTATGAAAAAGCGGCGATCCGATCAATGGCTGAGCAGAAGAGGCAAGTGCGCGGTGCGAAAGAGAGTGCGGGTCACCCCGCCGCCCAGCAGGACCTCCTGCAGGCGCGCATGACCATAGGCTCCGGAAACCACGAGGTCGCAAGCATGCGCCCGAGCGACCGCGAGCAGCGTCGCGGCCACTCCCTCGGCCTCTTTCGGTACATCGATCGTCTCCGCGCGGAGGGACTGGCGCTCGAGGTACTGCAGCACCTCGAGCGCCGAGATAGCGTCCTCACTGGTCGGCTGCACCGTCGCCAGGACAATCTTCTGAGCGCGCTGCAGGATCGGCAGAGCATCCCGCAAGGCACGCACCGCCTCCCGGGTCGGTTTCCAGGCGATCAGCACGCGCTGGCCCACCGCCGCCTCGCCCGGTGCATAGCCTGGCGGCAGCACGAGGATCGGCAGCCCCGTGACCAGCACGAGCTCCTCGGCCACCGACGGCCGCACGCGGTCCTCCAGGGTCTTTTCCGTGCCGCGCGAAACGACGATCAGGTCGGCGGTATGGCCATGCTTGGCAAGCGCAGCCAGGTTGTCAGAGTCCTCGACGATCCAGTCGTGCGACAAGCCGAGCTGCTCCGCTCCGGCGCGAAAGCTGTCCTCGAGCAGTCGCGCACTTTCGGCGGCATCTTCCGCCTCGCCCTCGAGAAAGCTCCTCGAGAGGCCACGCCCGACGACCTCGGCGGGCATCGTCAGGGGGCGCGTGAGATAGAGGGCTGTCAGGTGGGCCCGGTGCGCCTTCGCCAGGGTCTGCGCCACGGCCAACCGACGCAGGGCATCGGGATCGCGACCGAGCTGCACGAGCATGGTGGTCAGGGCCATGGTAGCTGCTCCCTCTGCTTCCGGGGACGCTAGAGACTGGGTACCGCTCCAGCAACCGTCGAGGTCAACCCGGCCGGCGCGCGAAGGCCAGCGTCAGACCCAGCCCGCAGAGCAGCGCCGCCGATGCCTGGCGCAGGCGTCGCAGCAGGCTCGCCTTGCCGAACAGCCGCTCGCGCAGTCGCGCGGCGAGCGCCAGCATCAGGAGATCCGCCAGCGTGTTGAGCAGCACGGTCACGCTGCCCAGCACCAGGAACTGCAGGGCGACCGATCCTGCCGTCGGGTCGACGAACTGCGGCAGGAAGGCTAGGAAGAAGGCGGCCGTCTTGGGATTGAGCGCCTCCACCACGACGCCCTCGCGGAACGCCTGGCGCGCGGTCGTCGGTGCCGGCAGCTCGACCGGCGCGGCGCCGGCCTGCCGCCAGGCCTTGATGCCCAGCCACACGAGGTAGAGCGCACCCACGAACTTGAGCAGGGTGAAGGCCTCGGCGCTCGCGAGCACCAGCGCGGAGACGCCGAGCGCGCCCGCCGCGACGTGTGCCAGGCCGCCCAGGCCGAGGCCCAGGATCGACGCCAAACCCTCGCCCGCGCCCCCGGAGAGCGTGCGTGCCGCGACGTAGAGCAGGCCGGGCCCGGGCGTCAGCGAGATCGCCACCGCCGCCAGCAGGAAGAGCGCCAGGGTGGACCAGTCGGCCATCAACGCTTCATCGCCAGCGTCAGGCCATCGCCGATCGGCAGCAGCGAGAGGTCGATGCGGCGGTCGTCCTTCAGCTTGGCATTGAGCCGCCGGATTGCCGCGGTGTCCTCGGTCTGGTCGCTGGGATCGGCGACGGCGCCGCTCCAGAGCACGTTGTCGATGGCGATCAGCCCGCCGGGGCGCAGCAGCACGAGAGCGCGCTCGTAGTAGCCGTCGTAGTTCGCCTTGTCGGCGTCGATGAAGCAGAAGTCGTAGCGGCCGCCGTGGCCGGCCCTGATCTCGCCGTCCAGGGTGTCCAGGGCGGGCGCCAACCTCAGCGTGATCTTCTCGGCCACGCCCGCCTTCTGCCAGGCCTTGCGGGCGATGGCCGTGTACTTCTCGCTGACGTCGCAGCAGAGGATCCGGCCGTCGGCGGGC
>DATEDK010000304.1:0-5508 GCA_035281685.1 Kiloniellales bacterium
CACGATGCAGGGCGCGTTCTTCTTCGCCTGCTCGAACATGTCGCGCACGCGGCTCGCGCCGACACCGACGAACATCTCGACGAAGTCGGAGCCGGAGATGGTGAAGAAGGGGACGTTCGCCTCGCCGGCGATCGCACGGGCGAGCAGCGTCTTGCCGGTGCCCGGAGGACCGACGAGCAGGCAGCCCTTGGGAATCTTGCCGCCGAGCCGCTGGAACTTCTGCGGATCGCGCAGGAACTCGACCAGCTCCTCCAGCTCCTGCTTGGCCTCGTCGATGCCGGCGACGTCATCGAAGGTGACGCGCCCCTGCTTCTCGGTCAGCAGGCGTGCGCGCGACTTGCCGAAGCCCATGGCCTTGCCGCCGCCCGACTGCATCTGCCGCATGAAGTAGATCCAGACGAAGATCAGCAGGATCATCGGTCCGAAGGAGCCGAGCAGCGTCAGGAAGACATTGGGCTCCTCGGGCGGCACGACGGTCACGGCGACGCCGTGCTCGATCAGGTGCTGCGTCAGGTCGAAGTTGGCCGGCGCATAGGTCTGGAACGTCTGGCCTTCCGTGGTGGTGCCGAGCACGTTCTGGCCCTGGATCGAGACGTCGCGGACCTGGCCGCTGTCCACCCGCTCGATGAACTGGGAAAAGGTGAGCTGCTGCTGCGGGCCGCGCGTGGCGCTGCCCTGGAAGATGTTGAAAAGCATCAACACCAGGAGTCCAACCAGGACCCAAAGCAGCGCATTGCGTCCGATGTTCACGTGCGGGTTGTCCTTGTCCTACCGGGCCGCCGAAGCCAGAGATCCCGGTTACCTGAGATCCAGCCCGTTTAGATAATGTGCCTTTCGTCGCAAGCAACTGTAAAGCCGAAGGCGCCCGTTGGCGCTTCAGGAATGAAACGAAGCTGAAGCGGAAAGGCTCCCGCCCGCCGGCTCCATCCGAGCGTCGGCAGGGCCAGGAGCCCTTCCTTGTCATGCACCGCCGGCTGCACCCAGAGCACCGGTCCGGGCAGCGGCGCCCGCCCCAGCACGGGGGCCAGGGCCGGCCAGGCGCCCTGCCCCAGCGGCCGCAGGCGAAGGCCCGCCGGTGCCCCAGCGCCGGCCTCGACACGGAAAGCCCCCCACTGCAGCCGGGCGCCCCGAGGGATGGGGAGGGACGGCAGCCGGCGGGCCTCCGGTAGCGCCAGCCAGCCTTCGCGACGGCGCCGGAAGCTGAGCCCGCCCAGCGTGAATCCCCGGCCACTTGCCCCTCCAAGCCGGCCCAGGGCGCGGTCCAGCGCCAGCTCGCCGGGACGGGCCGCTGGGCCGCCCAAGGCGCGAACGATCTCGCCAAGGGCCAGGCGCGCGATCGGGGCCGGTGCGCTGGCGAGCGCAGGGTCGAGGCAGGCGAAGCCGGCCGGATGCCAGGCGACCCTCTGCGCCAGCAGCCGGGCAGCCGCGCGTTCCAGGCAGGCCCGCAGGCGGCCGAAGAGCCCGCTCGCCGCGTCGAGCCGGCGGCCGTCGAGGCCGGCCGCAGCCAGCCGCGGCATCGCTTGCCGCACCGCAACGCGCCGATGGCGCGGATCCTCGTTCGAGGGATCGTCGAGCCAGGGCTGGCTGCGGCACGCGAGCGTCGCCGCGAGACGTTCGCGCGGCAGGCCCAGCAGCGGGCGCAGCAGGAGCGCATCGTCGAGCGGCCGCCGCGCCGTCATGCCGGCCAGGCCCGGCAGGCCGCTGCCGGCGATCAGCCGCAGCAGCAGGGTTTCGCGCTGGTCTTCCGCCTGATGCGCCGTCGCAAGCACCCCGATGCCCGCCGCGCGACAGGCTTCCTGCAGCAAGCGATAGCGGGCCAGGCGAGCGGCTTCCTGTACCGGTTGGCCGGTGGCGAGTCCGCCCGGACGGCGCCAGCAGAGCGTGCGGTGCGCAATGCCATGGTCATGGCAGAAGGCAGCGACCCAGGCGGCTTCGTCGGCCGAGCCGGCGCGCAGTCCATGGTCGACGGTCAGCGCCAGAAGGTGTCCCTGCCGCCCTTCCAGCCACTCCTGCAGCAGGAGGGTCAGCGCGAGACTGTCGCGGCCGCCGGAAACGGCCACCGCCATCGCCGGGCGCGCCGGCCAGGGGCCGAGGCGCTCGATCTGCCGCGCGAACTCCGCCGCTTCGATCGGGAGGGCTCGCTGCACCGCCGGCTAGCAGCCGAGCCGGCCGCGCTCCTGCTGAGACCGCTGTAGCACGTTGGCGGCGGCATCCGGGAACTGGCCCTCCAGCTCGTTGAACACCGCGCAGGCGTCGGCATTGCGGCCGAGCAGGCTCAGCGACAGGCCGAGCTTCAAGAGGCTGTCGGTCGCCTTCGGACCGTTCGGATGGTCCTGGTAGGAGACACCGAAGGCGCGCGCCGCCTCGGTGTAGTTGCCGCGGACGTAGTAGGTCTCGCCCAGCCAGTACTTGGCGTTCGCCGCCAAGGGATCGCTCGGGTTCTGCTGGATGAAGGCGCTCAGCGCCTGCTCGGCGCCGTCGTAGTTGGCTTGGCGCAGGAGTCCGAAGGCGTAGTCGTACTGCTGCTTCGGCGAGCCGGCCGGCAGCGTCGCACCGGCCGGCGCTGCCGCCGTGGCGGGAGCGGTCTGCGGGGTCACCGGCTGCGGCTGCGCGACGTTGGCCGCGGTGCCCTGCTCCACCGCGGTCTGCGCTGTCGTGCCGAGGGGCTTGATGTCGGCCTGGGTGGCGGCCGCGATATCCTGGTTGGTCGTGGTCGCGGCCGAGGCCGACTGCGAGGAGGTGTTGAGCGCCGCGCCGGCCGTGCTGGCGCCGGTGCCGGCATCGGTGCTGGCGCTCGGCGTGCCGCCCTCGAGCGTGGTCAGGCGATACTCGACGTCGGCCTGCAGCCGGTCGATGCGGTCGTTGAGCTGCGTCTGCTGGTGGTTCAGCTGTTCGACCATGCCGGTCAGGTTGCGCAGCTCCTGCTCGAAGGCGGCAAGGCGCGTCTCGATCGAGCCAGCCTGGCCGGGGGCGAGCGTCTGCGGGCTGCCGCCGCCGGACTGGCCCAAATAGAACTGGTTGCGCAGGTCGGCGAGGTCGCGGGTCAGCCGGTCCACCCGCTCGGTAAGCACCGAGAGGCTGTCTGCCGCCGGCGACGGCGCGGCCGAGAGCGCCAGGCCCAGGAAGAGAGCTGCGCCCACCAGGCACGACAGAGGTTTCGGCATCATCGAACAGGCCCTCCCATCACACTGTGCTCTCCTCTGCTGCAGCCCGGTCGCCGTCGCAGCCTTCCCATCCGGCAGAGATGGGCTGCTTTCATGTCGCAAATATGGCGTGGGACGGGGCCGCGCCGCGATAGATGCCAAAGCCTTGCCGCAGGTCTTGCCGACCGGAGCAAAGCGCAAAACGCCGGCCAGAAACGCCAAGGGCCCGGACCGCCGCTGCCGGCGCCGGGCCCCTGTCGTGAACGCTGCACACTCAGTTGATGACGAAGACGGCGCGACGGTTACGCGCCCAGGAGGCCTCGTCCGAGCCCAGCGCCTCGGGCCGCTCTTCGCCGTAGGAGATCACGGCCAGACGGTTCGTGTTGGTGCCGAGCGAAACCAGATACTGGCGCACCGAGTTCGCCCGCCGCTCGCCGAGCGCGAGGTTGTAGTCGCGGGTGCCGCGCTCGTCGGCGTGGCCCTCGATGGTGATGGTCACCTGCGGATTGGCATTGAGCCACGCAGCCAGCGCCTGCACCGTTGCCTGCGCATCCGGCCTGAGGTCGTAGCGGTCGAACTCGAAGAAGACGCGGTCGCCGACCTCGCCGCGGAGCTGCTCCTGCAGCGAGGCGTAGCTCGTCGTCGTGCTGGTCGTGGTGCTCGTGGCCGAGCCGCCCGCGCTCGGGTCGGGCGTGGAGCTGCAGGCGCCGAGCGACAGGACCGCGGCGAACAGCAGGGACAGGAGTCTGAGATGCATGTCTTTAATCAACCCTCTCTTGGTGCGGATCCGCTCAGCCGAATGGGGTGGTGGGGCTGCCCCGGGATCCGATCACGGCGCTCATCCGACTCTGCCGAAACCCGCCGTGCGACTCCGGCAAAGAGCGTCCCCAAGTCCGCAAAGTCAAGGTGAATTGCGGCATTTTCTGGGTCGGGAAGTCCAAGGCTGGCGCGGATTTTGCACCCTCTCCGCCTAGACGTTGAGCGGGGACCAGGCGGGATCGGAACCATCGGTTGGGGTGACCAGCTCCCGCTCGTTGTAACCGGTGAGGTCGATCGTATAGACGCGGCTCGAGACCTGCCCCGAAGCGCTCGACCGGCTTTGCCGGAAGTAGGCGAGCACGCGGCCATTCGGCGCCCAGGTCGGCCCCTCGACGCGGAAGTCGGAGGCGAGCATGCGCTCTCCGGTCCCGTCGGGCCGGATCACGCCGATGTAGAAGGTGCCCTGGTACTGCCGGGTGAAGGCGATGAGGTCGCCACGCGGCGACCAGACCGGCGTGGCATAGCGCCCTTCGCCGAAAGTGAGCCGCGTCGGGCCGGAGCCGTCGGCGCCCATGATGTAGAGCTGCTGGCCGCCCGAGCGGTCGCTGTCGAACACCACCTTGCTGCCGTCGGGCGAGAAGGAGGGCGAGATGTCGATGCCCGTGTGGTTGGTGATGCGGCGCAGCGAGCGGGTGCGCAGGTCCATCACGTGGACGTCGGAGTTGCCCTCTAGCGCCACCGCCATGATCACCGCGTTGCCGTCGGGCGAGAAGCGCGGCGCGAAGGACATGCCGGGGAAGTTGCCCAGCACCTCCTGCTGGCCGGTGTCGAGATTGAACAGGTAGACCCGCGGCTGCCCGTTCTGCGGGATCGCCACGTAGGTGATTTCCTGCCGCGTCGGCGAGAAGCGCGGCGAGAGCACCGTGGTCTTGCCTTCCGTCAGGAAGCGGTGGTTGGCGCCGTCCTGGTCCATGATCGCCAGGCGCTTGACGCGGCGGTCCTTGGTGCCGCTCTCGGCGACGTAGACGATGCGCGTGTCGAAGTACTTCCCTTCGCCGGTGATCGAGGCATAGACCTCGTCGGCGACGGTGTGCGCGACCTTGCGCCAGTTCGCCGGCGTGGTGGTGTACTCGAAGCCGGTCTGCTGCGCCTCGCCGTAGACGTCGAAGAGGCGGAAGCCGATCACGAGACGCCCGTCGGCGGCGCCGCGCACGTAGCCCACCACCACCGCATCGGCGTTGATCAGCCGCCAGTCGCCGAAGCGCACCGACTGCTGCAGGCTGGCGCTGTCCTGGATGAAGGCGCTCTTCGGGATCGGCCGGAACAGGCCGGAGCGCTCGAGGTCGGCGGCGACCACGCCGGCGACGTCGACGCCGACCTGGGCGCCGGCGCCGTCCTGCGCAAAGAAGTCGGGGATCGCGATCGGCATCGGCGAGACGAAGCCCTGGCCGACGTCGATGCGCAGCTCCGCACGCGCCGGACGGAGCGCGGCCAGCGGCACGGCCGAGAAGGCGGTGGCGGCAGCGCCGGTCAACAGGAAGGACCGTCTGGTGAGGTTAAGCATCGGCGGAGCTCCTTCGGCGTTCTAGAACATGACCTTGGGGTC
>DATEDK010000305.1:0-7803 GCA_035281685.1 Kiloniellales bacterium
TTGGGCGATGGCCTTGTCCCGCAGGGGGTGGCGACAAGGAGATCAATGGCGGACATGTCCAAGACGGCTGGCAGTCTGGCGCTGCAAGCCGGCAAGGCCGGCGGCGGCAGAGGAGTCTGGCTGCACGCCGGCCTCTGGGCGGCCCTGATCCTGGTATGGGGCCTGGGCGCGCTTACCTATTTCAGTCTGCAGTCCTCCATCCGGACCAACGAGGCGGCCATCTATGCGCGCGACGTGCGGTCCGGCGCGAGCGTCGTGCTCTCGCTGCTGAAGGACGCCGAGACGGCGGCGCGGGGCTATGTCATCACCGGGAGCGACGCCTATCTTAGGGCCTTCGCCGAGGCGCGTTCGCAAATACCGGACGCGCTGGAATACGTGACGACGCTGGTCGCCGGCGATGCCAAGCAAAGCCGGACCATCGCCGAGCTGGGCGCCCTGACGGCGCAAAAGTTGGCCGCGGGCGAGGCGGTGATCGCGCTGCGTCGGCAGTCGCCGGAGACGACCGTGCAGCTTGCCGCCGCACTCGACACCGGCCAGAGGATCATGAACGAGATCCGCACCCTGGTCGCGACGCTGGTGGCGCAGGAAACCCGAACCTTCGAGCAACAGAGGGCCGCGACGGCGAAGGGGACCGGACTGACCACGCTGGTCATCCTGCTGAGCACGGTGACTGGCTCCGGTGTCATCGCCGGCATCTTCTACGCCATGACGCGCGAGACCCGACGCCGGCGGGCCGCGGAGTCGCGGGTCGCCGACATGGTCGGCAGGCTGGAGGAGCAGGTCGCCGAGCGCACCCGCGACCTGGAGCGCAGTCGCGGCTTCCTGCAGACCGTGCTGGACAGCGTGCAGGACGCTCTCCTGGTCAACAAGGACGGCCGCATCGTGCTGACCAACCGGGCCGGCCTCAAGCTCTTCGGCGTGGACAAGCCGGAGGCGCTGCTCGGGCGGACGTTTTTCGACCTCTTCCACAGCGACTACCACGACATCATCCGCGAGCGGGTGAGCATCATGCTCGACCGCAAAGGCACGGTGCCGACGATCGAGGAGAAGATCGTCCGAGCCGACGGCCGCCTGCTGGACGTCGAGGCAACCTCGAGCCGCTTCTTCGACGGGCAGGGTGATGTCCTTGTCGCGCTGCTGCACGACATCTCCGAGCGCAAGAGGACCGAGGCGACGCTGCGCCAGGCGCAGCGCATGGAGGCGGTGGGCCAGCTCAGCGGCGGCTTGGCGCACGACTTCAACAACCTGCTGGTCGTCATCATCGGCAACCTGGACCTGCTGCAGGAGCGCCTGGGGGATGATCGGGACTCGCACGAGCTGATCGAGGCGATGCTGCAGGCGGCCTGGCGCGGCGCCGATCTGACCGGCCAGCTGCTGGCCTTTGCGCGCCGCCAGATCCTGCAGCCGAAGCTGATCGACCTGAACGCGATGGTGAAGGCCACCAGCGGGCTGCTCAAGCGCACCCTGGGCGAGCACATCACCATCGAGCTGCGCCAGGCGGACGATCTCTGGCCGGTAATGGCGGATCCCGCGCTGCTGGAATCGGCGCTCACCAACCTTGCCATCAATGCGCGCGACGCCATGACCGAAGGCGGCCGGCTGCTGATCGAGACCGCGAACCGCGTGCTCGAGGGGAACTATGCCGAGTTGCATCGCGACGCGATGCCTGGCGACTACGTGATGCTGTCGGTCTCCGACAGCGGCATCGGCATGTCGCCCGAGGTCCTGTCCCGCGTGTTCGAGCCCTTCTTTACCACCAAGAGCAACGGCAAGGGCTCCGGGCTCGGGCTCTCGATGGTCTATGGCTTCGTGCGGCAGAGCCAGGGCCACATCCAGATCTACAGCGAGCCGGACCAGGGCACGACCGTGCGCCTCTACCTGCCGCGAGCCGGCGACCTCTCGATCCCGATGGCGGAAGAGGAGCCGGATGCCGGCTTCAAGGGTTCGCTCGACATCCTGGTGGTGGAGGACCGCGCGGACGTGAGGGCCGTGGTCTGCCGGCAGCTGCGCGAGCTCGGCCATCGGGTGACCGATACCAGCGAGCCGCAGGAGGCGCTGCGGGTCCTGCGCGACGGCCGTACCGTAGACCTGCTGTTCACCGACATCGTGCTGCCGGGCGGCATGGACGGCGACGAGCTGGCGCGCCGCGCCGAAATGCTGCAACCGGCGATCGCCGTGCTGCTCACTTCCGGCTTCGCCGACGCCACCCTGCGGCACGACCGCCTGGCCGGCATCGGCCAGCGCTACACGCTGCTCTCCAAGCCCTATCGCAAGCGCGACCTGGCGCGGCGCATCGCCCAGGCGGTGCTGCGGCGCGAGATCGGAACGGCGGCGAAGTAGTTAGGCCGCCAGCACCCGGTCGTCCTCGACGAAAGCCTGCACGATCTCGTCCATCGACCGGTCCCGCGGGAAGCCGAGCCGCAGCGCCTTCTGCGGGACGAAGTCGGCAATCCAGCCGTCGACGATGGCGGCGATGCGCTCGTCCTTCTGCCAGGCGATGCGGTCGACCGCCTTCGGTCCTCCGACACGCTTCAGGCTCTCCACCATCTCCGCCACCGACACCACGATGCCCGGCAGCAGCAGGCTGCGGTTCTGCCCGAGCGCGCTCTGCTCGAGCTCTGCGGCGTGCAGCAGCGAGCGCAGGATGACGCGCGGCGAGGCGATCCACATGCGCGTTTCGCGATCGACCGGGCAGACTGCCTCCTGGCTCTGCAGCGGTTCGCGGATGATCGAGCTGGCGAAGGTCGAGGCGGCGCGGTTGGGTCTACCGGGGCGCACCACCACGGTCGGCAGGCGCAACGAGACGCCGGCGACGAAGCCCTTGCGGCTGTAGTCGTTGACCAGGAGCTCGCCCGCCGCCTTCTGCGTGCCGTAGGAGCTCTGCGGGTTCGGGATGGTCTCGTCGCCGACCGGGCGCGTCACCTCGCCGCCGTAGACCGCGACCGACGAGGTGAAGACCAGCCGCGCGGGCTTCGCGAGTGCGCGGCAGGCGTCCAGCACATGGCGCGTGCCGTTGAGATTCACGCGCATGCCGAGATCGAAGTTCTCCTCCGCCTCGGCGCTGACCACGGCGGCCAGGTGGAAGACGAGCCCGGTGCCGGGCGCGACCAGCTGCTGCACGTCCTTCGCCCTGCCGATGTCGCCCGCGATGGAGGCGACCGGGAAGGGGGCTTCCGGCTTCGGCGGCGCCGCGCGGTCGAAAAGGGCGAGCGCCTCGATCTTCTCGCCTGCGATCGTGCCGTCGCGCGCGAGAGCCTTCGCGAGCTTCTGCCCGAGAAAGCCGCCGCCGCCGAGGATCACCACGCGCATGCACTGTCTCCTGCTTAGTCTCCTCTACCATGCGCAGCATGGGGGAGGGTTAGGGAGGGGGTGTCGACACTAGCTGCTTCGTCGAGACCCCCTCCCCAGCCCCTCCCCCACGCTCCGCGTGGGAGAGGGGCTTTGTCACACCAGCGTCCTCATCCACCCCAGTCCCTCTTCGGTCTTCCCCCGCGGCTTGTACTCGCAACCGACCCAGCCGAGATAACCGAGCTTGTCCAGCAGGCGGAAGAGCACGGCGTAGTTCACCTCGCCCTCGTCGGGTTCGTGGCGCTCCGGCACGCTTGCGATCTGCACGTGCTCGATCAGCGGGAAGAGCCGCTCGATGCGGCGCGTCAGGTCGCCCTCCATGATCTGGCAGTGGTAGAGGTCGAGCTGCAGCTTGAGGTGCGCGCTGGCCACCGCCTCGATCACCCGCTCCGCGTGCTGCGAGGTCTGCAGGTGGAAGCCCGGGATGTCGCGTCCGTTGATCGGCTCGATGACCAGCATCACGCCGCGCCGTCCGGCCTCGGCCGCGGCGCGCTTCAGGTTGCCGACGTAGGTCGTCTCCGCCTCGGCGCGGTCCGTGCCCGCCGGAACGATGCCCGCCATGGCGTGGACGCGCGGGCAGCCGAGCGCCTTGGCATAGTCGAGCGCCTTGCTGATACCGAGTTCAAACTCCCGTTCGCGACCGGGGAGAGCACTGATGCCGCGCTCGCCCTTAGCCCAGTCGCCAGCGGGGTTGTTGAACAACACCTGCTCGAGCCTGTGCTCCTTCAGAAGCGCGGCGATGACCTCGGGGGCATGGTCGTAGGGCGAGAGGTATTCCACCGCCTTGAAGCCGGCGGCGGCCGCGGCGGCAAAGCGGTCGAGGAAGGGAAGCTCCTGAAACAGGAAAGAAAGATTGGCGGCGAAGCGTGGCATCCGGCCTCTTCTCCTAGAGCGTGAACCCGCCATCGATCACGACGGCGGTTCCGGTGGTGAACGCGGCTTCGTCGCTGGCGAGGTAGACGGCCGCCGCCGCGACTTCCTCGGCGGTGCCGAGCCGCCCCATGGGCTGGCGCGCGATGAAGTCGGCGCGGGCCTTCACCGGGTCGGCGAAGGCGGCGATGCGCTGGTGCAGCGAGGGCGTCTCGATTGTCCCGGGGCAGAGGCAGTTGCAGCGGATGCCCTGCCTGATGAAGTCGGCGGCGACCGCCTTGGTGAGCCCGATGACCGCGGCCTTGGTCGCGCCGTAGACGAAGCGATTGGGCGCGCCCTTGATGGAAGAAACCGCGCTCGCGACGTTGATGATCGAGCCCCGCCTGCGCTCCAGCATGCCCGGCAGGAAGGCGCGCAGCGTGCGGTACATCGACTTCACGTTGAGGTCGAAGCTGCGGTCCCACTCCTCCTCGCTGCAATCGAGCACGGTGCCGTGATGCACGAAGCCCGCGCAGTTGAAGAGGATGTCGACCGGCCCGGCCGCCGCAGCGGCGGCGCCGACGGCGGCGCCGACGCGCACGTCGAGCGGCGCGGTGGTGACGTTCGGCAGCTTCGCCAGCTCGACGAGGTCGGCCGGAACGAGCGTCGTCGCGATCACCTCGGCGCCCTCGGCGGCGAAGGCGAGCGCCGTGGCGCGGCCGATGCCCTGTCCCGCCGCGGTCACGAAGGCGCGCTTGCCGGCAAGGCGTCCACCCATTGTCCCCGTCCTCAGTGGTTGTTGCGCGGGAGCTGCTCGCCGACGCGCCGGTAGGTCGTGGCGAAGTCGAGGCAGGCGCCGGTCGAGAGCTGGCCGACGTGGCGGCGGTAGAGCTCCTGCCAGGGCGTCTGGTTCTGCAGCGCCGGCGGGCGCCAGGCGGCGCGGCGGCGCTGCAACTCGGCCTCGTCGACCAGCAGATCGAGCCGGCGGTTCGGCAGGTCGAGGCGCACGCGATCGCCGGTCCGCAGCAGCGCCAGTCCCCCGCCGATCGCGGCCTCGGGCGAAGCGTTCAGGATCGAGGGGCTGGCCGAGGTGCCGCTCTGCCGGCCGTCACCGACGGTCGGCAGCTCGCTGACCCCCGCCTTCAAGAGGGCGTCGGGCGGCTGCATGTTCACCACCTCGGCGGCACCCGGGTAGCCGACGGGGCCGACGCCGCGGATGAAGAGGAAGCAGCCTGCGTCGATCGCCAGCGCCGGATCGTTGATGCGCGCGTGGTAGTCCTCCGGCCCCTCGAAGACGATGGCGCGCGCTTCGCAGACGCCGGGGCTCTGCGGACGCTCGAGGTAGGTCTTGCGGAAGCTCTCGGAGATCACCGAGGTCTTCATCACCGCGGCCTCGAAGAGATTGCCGGAGAGCACGAGGAATCCGGCCTTTTCCCGCAGCGGCCGGTCGTAGGGGCGGATCACGGCGGGGTTGCCGGGCGGCACGTTCGCGAGATTCTCCGCCAGCGTCCGGCCGGTGCAGGTGAGGGCAGCGCCGTTCAGCTTGCCGTGGTCATTGAGCTCCTTCATGACCGCGGGCAGGCCGCCGGCGAGGTGGAAGCCCTCGCCCAGATGCTGCCCGGCGGGCTGGCAATCGACCAGGAGCGGCAGGTCGTAGCCGTGGCGCTGCCAGTCCTCGACGCCGAGCGCGACGCCGGCGTGCCGCGCGATCGCGGTGATGTGCGGCGGGCAGTTGGTCGAGCCGCCGATCGCGGTGCAGGCGGCGATCGCGTTCTCGAAGGCCGCGCGCGTCAGGATCTTCGAGGGCTTCAGGTCCTCGCGCACCATCTCGACGATGCGCTTGCCCGTCGCGTAGGCCATCTGCCCGCGCTCGCGGTAGGGCGCCGGGATCGCGGCGCAGCCCGGCAGCGAGAGACCGAGCGCCTCGGCGAGGCAGTTCATCGAGAGCGCGGTGCCCATGGTGTTGCAGTGGCCGAGGCTGGGTGCCGAGGCGCAGACGCGCTCCATGAACTCCTCGTAGTCGATCTCGCCGGCGGCGAGCTGCTTGCGCGAGTCCCAGACCACCATGCCGCTGCCGGCGAGCTTGCCCTGCCAGTGGCCGTCCAGCATCGGCCCGCCGGACAGCACGATGGCCGGCAGGTCGACGGTGGCGGCGGCCATGATGCAGGCCGGCGTGGTCTTGTCGCAGCCGGTGGTGAGCACCACGCCGTCGAGCGGATAGCCGAACAGCACCTCGACCAGGCCGAGGTAGGCGAGGTTGCGGTCGAGCGCCGCAGTCGGCCGCTTGCCGGTCTCCTGGATCGGGTGCACCGGAAACTCGATCGGCACGCCGCCGGCGTCGCGGATGCCGTCGCGCAGGCGGTCCGCGAGCTCGAGATGGATGCGGTTGCAGGGCGAGAGATCGCTGCCGGTCTGCGCGATGCCGATGATCGGCCGGCCAGCCTGCAGCTCGCCGCGCGTCAGCCCGTAGTTGAGGTAGCGCTCCAGGTAGAGCGCGGTCATGCCTGGATCGGCCGGGTCGTCGAACCAGGCCTGGCTGCGTAGGCGTCGCTTGCCGTCGGTCATGAGCAAAGCAAGGCGCGCTGCGGCGGGCTCGTCAAGCGCGCTCGAGCTCGGCCAGCACGCGCAGCGCCGAGCGGGTCGCGCCCTCGAGGCCGCCCGGGCCGAGGCGATCGTCCGTGTGCTCGCCCGCGAAGAGGACGCGGTCGCCCAGCGGCGCGCGCACCGCGGGCAGCAGGCGGGTGCGCTGATCGCCTATCGGCGCGCGCACGATGCACCGGGAGAATTCGTCGTGCGTCCAGCTGTGCGCTGCCTCGCCCAGACGTGTCAGGGCGGCCCTGCCTGCGAACGCGGCGACCGTGCGGTCGAAAGCGGCATAGACCCTTTCGTCCGGGACCGGCGGTTCGGCATCGCCGCCAAGCAGCGAGGAAACCAGCGCGGCCTGGCCACCCTGGTGCGGCGACTGCTCGACCAACCAGGGCGGCATGCCGTCGGTGAAGCAGCCGGTGCCGACCGCGGCCGAGGCCAGCGAGCGCTCGCGATACTGCACGATCACCTTGGCGCCGGTGCCGTAGGGCAGCTCGGCCAGCGCCGCGACCTTTTCGCCGGGCAGCGCAGGCCAGAAGCCGAGGCCGGCGACCAGCGGACCCGGCACGGTAACGACCGCGCGCGCGGCGGCGAAACGTTCGCTGTCGGTCTCCACGACGACGGTGGGACCGGACCAGTCGATGACGCGCGCGCGCTGGCCCAGGCGCAGGTCGAGGCCTTCGGCCAGCCGTGTCGTCAGCAGGTCGTTGCCACCGACGATGCGGAAGGAGTCGCTGCCGGGCAGCAGCAGCTGCCGGCCGAACTCGGCAGCATCGGCATGGCGCAGCGAGATGACCGGCGTGTACTGCGCGAAGGAGTCGACGAATGCGATGACCTCGCGCGGAGCGCGCAGCCGCGACGTCCAGGCCTGCAGGTTCTCGAAGGGAACGGGCGGCCTCTCACGGTAGGCGGCGATCAGCCAGCCGGTGATCGTACGCCGCGCCGGTTCCGCGAGCCGCTTGCTGCCGAACAGCATGGGCGGCGCCTCGCGATCGAAATAGCCGCAGGCCTTGGCCTCGA
>DATEDK010000306.1:0-2515 GCA_035281685.1 Kiloniellales bacterium
CGTCGCACCGACCGCCAGCGCGAAGAGCAGGTAGAGCAGCGCGACCAGGGGGTGGCGCCATTGCCGGATCGGCTTCAGCGAGGCGTAGATCTGTGCGGTGCAGTAGACTGTCGCGAGCGCGCCGGCGGCGGCGAGATAGCCGGCAGCGGCGAAAAGTCCGTCGTTACGCCCTGCGATCACCCAGCCCCAGGCGAGGACGATGGCGGGAAGGAAGGTCACCAGCGAGGCCAGGCCCTCGCGCGAGAGCCAGGAGCTGCGCCACTGCGAGATCGCGCGCCACGCGCGCTCCGGGCGGCGCAGGTGCAGGGTCGAGGCCAGGAGACCCACGACGATCAGGGTGAGCGCCTTGCCGAGCGCGATCGCGCCGAACCAGGGATCGGGCGGCAGGAGGCCCAGGGGTGCGCCCAGGCCGAGCAGGAAGAGCAGCCCGTAGCCCCCACCCGACAGCGTCGTGAAGACGACGATGGAAAGAGCGGGATGCATCGCCTCAGACGCGGTCCAGCAGGCGGTCGAGCCAGCCGAGCAGGCCGCCGGCCGCGACCGGCTCTGGCGTCAGCCGCTTCTGGTTCTCGCCCTCGCCGCAGCGGCGCGGACGGGGCGGCAGGTATTTGTTGGTCGGCCGGTAGCCCAGCTCCGCCATGAGATCGAAGCCGCCGCGCTCGGCCACCAGCTTCGAGACCTCGGACTCCGGGTCCGCCAGGTCGCCGAAGTGCCGGGCGCGGGTCGGGCAGGTGCGCACGCAGGCAGGCTCGCGCTCCTCGGGCGCGATGTTGTCGTTATAGATGCGGTCGATGCAGAGCGTGCACTTCTTCATCACACCCACGCCCGGGTCCATCTCGCGCGCGCCGTAGGGGCAGGCCCAGGCGCAAAGCCCGCAGCCGATGCATCTGTCTTCGTCCACCAGAACGATGCCGTCGGCCTGGCGCTTGTAGGAGGCGCCGGTGGGGCAGACCGTGACGCAGGCCGCGTTCTCGCAGTGCAGGCAGGACTTGGGAAAGTGCACGATCTGCGCCGCAGGCCCTTCGCCCACCTCGAAGCCGTGCACGCGATTGAGCCACGCGCCCGAGGGACGTACGCCGTAAGGCTCGACGTCGGAGAGCGGCGCGGGATAGCCGCCGGTGTTCCACTCCTTGCAGTTCACCACGCAGGCCTGGCAGCCCACGCAGGTATCGAGATCGATGACGAGGCCGAGCTTCCTCGGCGTCGGGCCTGCCGGCAGCGAGGTCATGCGCGCCTCTCGATCTTCTCGAGGCGGACGCGCAGGTCGTACCACGCGGCCTGGCCGGTCACCGGATCGCTGTTGGCGTAGCGGTAGCCGGCACCCTGCTCGGGCAGCAGCTCGTCGATCAGATGGTTCAGGAGGAAGCCCCGGGTGAACTCCGGCGCGCGCGGATGGAGTCCCCAGGCGCCCTGCTTCTTGCCGATCGCGTTCCAGGTCCAGACGGTCTTGGCGTTCACCGCCTGCATGACGCGCACCTGCGCCTCGATGCGGCCGTGCCGCGAGGAGAGCGCCACCCAGTCATCGTCCACGATGCCGTGCTCCCGCGCCAGCGCGGCCGGCACGTAGAGCCGGTTGGCGGCGTGGATCTGCCGCAGCCAGGAATTCATCGAGCCCCAGGAGTGGTACATCGCCATCGGCCGCTGCGTGATCGCGTGCAGCGGAAACTGCCGCTCGTCGTTGGCCTCGTCCTCGAAGGGCGGATACCAGAGCGGCAGCGGATCGAAGGCCTTGCGCACGCGCATGCGCAGATGGTCCGGCGGCTGGACCGGCCCGTGGCCCTCGGCCGCGAGGCGGAAGCGCTGCAATGCCTCGCCGTAGAACTGCAGGACGATGGGATTCTCGTTGTCGAGCAAGCCCATCTTCTTCGCCCAGGCGAGGTAGGCCGGGTTGGCGTGGCGGCTGAAGCGCGCGTTTCCGGGGATTTCCGAGCGCCAGAAGCAGCCGTTGGCGATATAGCGCTCGAGCTGGTTCTCGTTCGGCGCGCCCAGGCCCTCCGCGCTGCCGTCCGTGCCGCGCCAGCCGGCGAGCGATCCCTGGCCGGGCTTGCGCTCGTGGTGCACGAGGTAGTCGGCGTAGCCGCCGGGGAAACGGGGCGAGCCGTCCTCCTTGGTGAGGCCCGGCAGGCCGAGACGCCAGCCGAGCTCGATCAGCACGTCCTGGAAGGGCCGCACGTTGCGATCCGGTTTCAGTACCGGCTGGCGGATCGCGTCGGCCGCGCCCTCGGCATCGCAGATCGGGCGATCGAGCAGGGAGATGCAGTCCCAGCGCTCCAGGTAGGTGGTGTCCGGCAATACGAGGTCGGCGAAGTCGACGGTCTCCGAGCGGAAGGCATCGACGTAGATCACGCGCGGAATGGCGTACTCGCCGTCCTTGCCTTGGCGCGTCAGCATCTCGCGCATGGCGCCGACGTTCATCGCCGAGTTCCACGCCATGTTCGCCATGAACAGCATCAGCGTGTCGATCGGATACGGGTCGCCGGCGACGGCGTTCGCGATCACCATGTGCATCATGCCG
>DATEDK010000307.1:0-3334 GCA_035281685.1 Kiloniellales bacterium
GTCTGCTTCGCGCCGAGATCGCGCAGCACCTCGCGCGCCGCGTTGGCGCCGGGGGCGGCCATCACGCCGCCGCCGGGATGGGCGGAGGAGCCGCAGAGATAGAGGCCGGCGACCGGCATGCGGTACTGCGACCAGCCGGGCAGCGGCCGGTTGAACAGCAGCTGGTCGAAGGTGAGCTCGCCCTGGAAGATGTTGCCTTCGGTCAGGCCGACCTCGTTCTCCAGGTCCCAGGGCGTGCGGATCTCGACGTGACGCACGAGCTGGCGGAAGTTCGGGCTGTGCCGGCCGATCTGGCTCAGCACGGTCTCGCCGAAGGCCTGGCGCGCCGGGCCGTCCCAGGGCTCGCCGTCCTTCAAGGTCGGCGGCGCGTACTGCACGAAGACCGTCATCATGTGCTTGCCCGGCGGCGCCAGCGTCGGGTCGATCAGGCTGGGCAGCAGCGTGTCGCAGTAGGGATCGCGAGACCAGGTGCCCCGCTTCCAGTCGTCGTAGGCGCGCTCCAGCTTCTCCAGCGAGTCGGAGAAGTGCAGGTCGCCGCGGATCGCCGGGTGGCCCTTGGGCAGCGCCGGGAAGTCCGGCAGGCCGTCGAGCGCGATGTTCAGCTTCCCCGAGGAGCCGCGGATCTTGAAGCGCTTGACCGCGGTCAGGAAGTCGTCGGGCAGCTCCTTCGGCTCGACATGCTCCAGGAAGGTACGCTTGACGTCGAGGTTGGAGAGCACGACGCGCGCCTTCAGCTCGCTGCCGTCGGTCAACGCCACGCCCACCGCGCGGCCGTTCTTCACCAGGATCCGCTCGATCCCTGCATCTACACGGATCGTGCCGCCAGCCGCCTCCAGGCTCGCCGCCAGTGCCTTGGAGATCGCCCCCATGCCGCCGCGCGCGAAACCCCAGGCGCCGACCGCGCCGTCGATGTCGCCCATGTAGTGGTGCAGCAGTACGTAGGCGGTGCCGGGCGAATAAGGGCCGAGCGCGGTGCCGATGATGCCCGAGCCGCAGAGATGCGCCTTGATGACCGGGCTCTCGAAGTGCTCGTCCAGGAAGTCGCCGATCGCCATGGTCCAGAAGCGCAGCGTCTCGGCGAGCTGCGCCGGGCCCAGGTCATGGAAGCGGCGCAGGATGTAGAGCAGCTCCCTGAGGTCGCGCGGCTTCAGCGAGGTCGGGTCGGGCGGCGTGCGCAGCAGCAAGGGTCGGATCAGCTTGCACTGGCGGTAGATGGTGAGCGCGTAGTTCTCGTAGGCCTCGGCGTCGCGCAGCGAGAAGCGCTGCATCTCGCGCCGCAGGCGCTCGTGATCGGAGAAGAGCGAGAAGACGTTGCCGTCGCTGGTGAAGGTGCAGCCGCCTTCGTAGGGGATCACCTGCAGACCGTGGCGGCCGAGCTCCGGGTCGCGCCAGATCTCCGGGCGCAGCAGCGAGCAGACGTAGGAGCAGTTGGAGTAGGTCCAGCCTTCGTGCAGCGATCGGCTGACCGCGGCCCCGCCGATCCAGGGATTCTTCTCGACGACGCAGACGGAAAGCCCGGCGCGCGCGAGATAGCAGGCGGCGGTCAGGCCGTTGTGGCCGGCGCCGACGACGATGGCGTCGAAGGTTGAGTTGGTCGCCAAAGCGCTTCGCCCCCGAAGTCCTCCCTCTCCCCTTGCGGGAGAGGGCCGGGGTGAGGGGGGTCGGTTGGTGTTGCTGTCGAAATCCGAACCGACCGACCCCCCTCACCTCAACCCCTCTCCCGCAAGGGGAGAGGGGCTCAATACTCTACGCCACCGCGGCCTTGGCCGCCTTCTCCTCGATGGTCCGGTCGACGGCGCGCTCGAAGCCCTCGAGCGTGTCGGCGAGGCAGCTCGCGTCGTGCGCCGCGGAGATGAACCAGGGCTCGCGCGAGTCGGGCTCGCAGAGCACGCCCTCGTCGTGCAGGTGCTTCGCCATCGCGTCGTAGAAGGCGTAGTCGCTGCGCTTCCAGTCGCGGTAGTTGGCCGGCGCCTTGGCGGCGAAGAAGAGGCCGAACATCGAGGGGTGGCCGGAGAAGGCGTGGGTGATGCCGCGTGCGGTCAGGATCTGACGCATGCCGGCCATCAGGTCCTCGCCATAGGTCCGGATGTCGTCGAGCGCCGAGGTCTCCTCGAGGATCTGCAGCGTCTTCTCGGCCGCGGCCAGCGAGACGGAGTGGCCGGTGTAGGTGCCGCCATGCGCCACGCCCTGGCCGAGCTTGCGCATGATCTCCTCGCGGCCGGCCAGCACGGAGATCGGATAGCCGTTGCCGACCGCCTTGGCGAAGGTGCAGAGGTCGGCCTTGACGCCGTAGAGCTCCTGCACGCCGCCCTTGGCGACGCGGAAGCCGGTCTTCACCTCGTCGATGATCAGCAGCACGCCGTAGCGCGTGCAGAGCTCGCGCGCCGCCTTGAGGTAGGCGGGGTCGGCGGCGATCGAGCAGCAGTTGCCCATGATCGGCTCGATCAGCAGCGCCGCGATCTCGCCGCTGTGCTTCTTCAGCGTGTCCTCCAGCCGGTTGGCGTCGTTCAGCGGCACGAAGTGCAACAGCGGACGGACCGCGGCGGGCACGCCCTGGCAGTAGGGAATGACGGCCGGGTCGCCCTCTCCCGACCAGTTCTTCACGTCGCTCGCCCAGAGCGCGGCGTCGAAGAGCCCGTGGTAGCCGCCCTCGACGATCACGTAGGAGTCCCTGCCGGTGTAGCCGCGCGCCAGGCGCAGCGCCGCCATCACCGCCTCGGTGCCGCTGTTGGAGAAGCGCACCAGCTCGGCCGCCGGCACCATGCGCGAAATGCGCTCGGCCACGGCGTACTCCTTCTCGGTCGCGAGCGCGAAGACGCCGCCGACCGCCATGCCCTCGCGCGCGGCCGCATCGACCTCCGGGTGGGCGTAGCCCAGGATCGCCGGCCCGTAGCCCAGGCGGTAATCGACGTAGCAATTGCCGTCGAGATCCCAGAGGCGCGCGCCCTCGGCGCGCTGCACATAGATCGTGCGCTCGGGGCCCCAGTAGCGGAAGTTCGAGGCGACGCCGAGCGGCAGCTTGGTGAGCGCCTTCTGCCACTGTGCCCGGCTCTTATCCAAGATACGCATAACACCAATCTCCGAGGTGGTTTGATTACTGATAGACAATCTCCAACAGATGCTTATTATCTATCTCTGAATGATCGTTCAGTCAATGGCTGGACGTTCGCTCAGTGAACGGTCGTTCAAATCAACGGCTTGTGCCTGATTGCTCGTCGCGCCACCCAGGCGTAGAGTGTGCACTGCAAGCCGCGCCGGAACCGGGGTCGGTTGGGGTGTTGGCCGCGCTGTCATGAAGGGCAGTCGGCGAGCGGGAAGGAGCGACGCGGACATG
>DATEDK010000308.1:0-2027 GCA_035281685.1 Kiloniellales bacterium
AGGAGGCGCCGCCCGCCGGCGACCCGATGCTGCGCGAGCTCTATGCGCTGCGCGACGAGCTGGTCGCGCTGCGCCGCCTGCTGTCGCGGCACGGCTAGGCGCAGTCCTCGCCTTGCATCGGCTTGGCTCGGCCGCTATACAGCGGACCCCGGCCGGCGGCCGATCTCCGCCGAGCCAAGAGGTGTCGGGCAGTAGCGCAGCCTGGTAGCGCATCAGTCTGGGGGACTGGGGGTCGTGGGTTCAAATCCCGCCTGCCCGACCATTTCCCCCGCTCCAATTCCCCTCGCCAAGGCGAGGGGCCGCGCCGCCGGAGACCGTGCCGGGTGACCAACTCCGCCCCGCCGCCGCAGCTCTTCTTCTGCACCGGTCTGGCGAAGTCCGGCACCACCTACCTGCAGGCGCTGCTGAATTCCCATCCCCAGATCTCCTGCGCCGAGGAGCAGGATCTGTGGCGCCTGATCGAGCTGCTGCGCGAGATGGCGACCCGCTACAACCAGCGGGCCGTGACGCTGGACCTGCGCACGGGCGGCCACGGCCGGCCGGCCTTCGATGCTGGCGCGCTGAGAGACCTCGCCCGCTCGGCGATGCTGGCGATCGTCCACGGTCGCGCCGCGGGCAAGCCGATCGCTGGCGCCAAGGACAACCGGATGTTCGACCGGCTCGATGTCTGCGGCGCGATGTTTCCCGAGGCGCGCTTCCTCTGCATCGTGCGCAACCCGCTCGATCGCGCCGTCTCCGCCTGGCATCACAATCTGCGCCTGGCCGAGCGCGAGCAGGACCCGCGGCACAGCGAGCTGATGCTGAGGCACGGCGGCCTGGAAGGCTGGGCGCGGCATCTCTGCGGGCTGCACCGCACCGACATGGCCGCCTTCCTGGCTGCGAGCCAGACGCGCGAGCGGCGCCTGCTGCTGCGCTACGAGGACCTGGTCCTCGATCCGCTGCCGCAGCTCCGCCGGACCCTGGCTTTTCTCGGTGCCGAGGCGGACGAGGCCACGCTGTCCGCGATGCTGGAGCGAACCTCCCTCGCGGCCCTGCGCAGCAGCGCGGCCGAGCCCGCCTTCTTTCGCTCCGGGGCGATCAGCGCCGGCGCCGGGGAACTGCCGACATCGCTGCGCCTGGCGCTGGCTAGCGACTTTGCGGTCGACATGGCGCAGCTCGGCTACAGCATCACTGCCGAGGGGCTCGAGGTGCTGCCGCTGGAACTCGCCTGATCGGGATGCGTCAAACCGCGCGAGGATTCGGTGGCGCCGAATACTTTTCGGTAGTAGTATCCGCCGGTCTCGCTCAAGTCCTTCCATAATATTGACAAGCGCAGGGACAGACGGGCGAGTCGCGGAGTGCTGGCCATGGGGAGTGGCCAGCGGGAAACGCAAGTGGGGGGACCCCTGACCATGGCGGCGTGTCTGCCGAGGTGGATCGTCGGATCGATGCCGGTTGCGGCCCTGTCCGTGACTCTTGCCCTGACGGCGCTGCCCTCGACCGCCTCCGCCGATTTCCTCTCTGGCGTCTTCGCCTACCAGTCGCGCGACTACGAGCGCGCGCGCATCGAGTTCCTGGCCCCGGACACCGTCGAGATCCCCCTGGCCAAGGCCTATCTGGGCCGGCTGCTGGTGCTCGGCCGTGGCGGCGAACGCGACCCCGTCGCCGGCCGCCGCTACCTCGACGAGGCGGTTGCGGAAGACCTGCCGGAAGCCATCGTGTTCCTGGCCCAGGTCCTGGAGCAGGGGCACTTCCTGCCGAAGGACGACGTCGGCGCGATCGCACTCTGGCGGCGCGGCGCCGAACTCGGCATCGCCTCGGCGCAGAACGCGCTGGCCAAGCGCTATCTGGAAGGCGAAGGCGTGGCACAGGACTACGACGAGGGCCGGACCTGGCTCGAAGCGGCCGCCGCGCAGGAGGATGCTCAGGCACTGACCAGCCTCGGCTATCTGGCCGAATACGGCCTGGGCGAGCCAGTGGACACCGACAAGGCGGAAGGCCTCTATCGCCAGGCCGTGCTGCTCGGGCACCCGACCGCACTGAACAAC
>DATEDK010000309.1:0-8076 GCA_035281685.1 Kiloniellales bacterium
CCCAGCAACGCCTCGCTCTCTTCCGCGGTCATGCCCTTGATCTGCTTGCTGTAGGTCTTGTTGACGAAGAGCAGCTTGCGGCCGGTCTCCGGATGCGTCGCCACCACCGGGTGCTCGGTGCCGTAGCGCGCAAGGCGCCCCGAGGCGAGATCGGCCTGGTCCGGTACCTCGGTTTCGTGCACACAGACAAGGCCGTCGATCAGGCTCTTCATCGTGTCGGACAGGGTCTCGTAGGCCATGTACATGTTGGCGAAGAGCGTGTCGCCGCCGACCAGCGGCGTCTCCAGCGCATAGAGCAGCGAGCCCAGCGAGGGCTTCTCCATGAAGGTCACATCCGCATGCCACTCCCCGGCGAAGACCTCGCGCTCGTCCGGCTCCTTCACCACGCGCAGCACCTCCGGGTGCTCGCCCAACGGCTTGGCGTAGCGGAAGGTGAAGACCTGCAGACGGCCGAAATTCCGGGCGAAGGCCTTGTGCTGCGCGATCGACAGCTTCTGGTCGCGGAACACGATGACGAGGTGATCGAGCAGCGCCTGGCGGACCGCTGCCAGAGCGTTGTCGCCCAGGGGCTCGCTGAGGTCGACGCCGTGGATTTCGGCGCCGAGCGCGCCACGCGAGGGAATGATGTCCATGGGTGGGGAGACTAGAATACCGCGACGTGCGGGCAATTGTCGGTGACGCGACCGTTCCATGCCGTCACTGCTGGGCTCTGCCGATGCCGGCGTGCCTAGTTCGTCCCCACGGGTGCCTTGTTCACCTTGCCCGCGAGGTTGGTCAGCACCTGCTCGGCGTTGAAGGTCGGCCCCACGCCGGTCGGCGCCTCGCCGCCGAACAGCTGGATCTCGGCGTAGGCGGCGTACTTGGTCACCGTGCGCCCGCCCCAGTAGGGGCCGTAACCGTAGGTGCGGCCGACGCCCGCGCTCCAGCCGCCGAAGCCCATGCCGTAGCCGAAGGCGAAGCCCGAGCCGTAGTAGGGGTAGAAGGGGTGGCCGGCCCAGAAGGGCCCGTAGGGGTAGGCGAAGAAGGGATCCCAGTAGCCGCCGCCGATCACCCGGCTGTCCCGCTCGGTCTCCCGGTCGAGCACGACGAAGCCGGTGGCGCCGTTTGCCTGCGCGATCTCGGCCGCCCGGTAGAGCAGCTGGTTCTCCACCAGCTCACGCGGCGTCTGGCTGTTGCCGTTGACGCTGACCCGCCAGGTCCGGTCGTCGATCTTGGTGTCGCTGTAGCCGTAGTCGCTCTTGCCGCTGACCGGAGCGTAGGGCGTCGGCTTGGAAAGCGCGCAGCCGGCCAGCGCCACGAGCAAGAAGATGGCCGCCAATGGGCGCAGGGATGCCATGCGCCATGATACGCCATCCGCAGGGCCAGTGTTCCCGCTATAGTGCCGGCAACCAGTCTGTCCCTATCCGGGTATGCACCGATGACCCTCGCGACCGGCCTGAGCCTGCGCAAGCCTTTGACCGGCCCCAGCGTTTGGACTGGCGCCGACCTGGAGCGCGACAACCGCTGGCGCTTCACGCTCTCCCCCGCGATGGTCGAGGAGATCGACCATGCCGTGACCGCGGTGGCGCGCCGCGGCCTCGATTGGGAGGCGATGCGGCGCGAGGATTTCCCGCTGCCGTTGACCCAGCCGCTCTTGGCCGCAATGGCCGAGGAGCTGGAGAACGGCACGGGCGCCGCCAAGCTCAGCGGACTGCCGGTCGAGCGCTACGACGATACGAACCTGCGGCGGCTCTGGTACGGCCTGGGTCTCAATCTCGGCACGCCGGTGTCGCAGAGCCATGCGGGCCTGCGCATGAAGGTGATCCGCGACGAGGGCGCCGATACCGGCCTCCGTCACGGCCAGTTCGTGAACCCGGACGGCTCGATCTTCCTCGGCTCCTACAGCCGCGCCGTCTCCAACGCGCTGCTGCGCTTCCACACCGACCGCACCGACGTCGTCGGCCTGCTCTGCGCCGGCCAGGCGGCGGAGGGCGGCCTTTCCAAGGTCGCGAGCTCGCCCGCGGTGCACAACGAGATCCTGCGCCGCCGCCCCGACCTGCTGGAGCTGCTCTACCAGCCCTATCCGCGGAGCCGTCTCGGCGAGGAGAAGGGCGGCGAAAACCTCCACTACCTGCTGCCGATCTTCGGCCTGCGCGACGGCAAGTTCACCAGCCACTACTCGCGCACCTTCATCGAAGCGGCGGAGAAGATGCCGGGCGTGCCGCGCCTCTCGACCGCGCAATGGGAGGCGATCGACCTGCTGCACGAGGTGGCCGAGGCTCTCTGCTACCGCATGCGTCTCGAGCCCGGCGACGTGCAGTTCCTGAACAACCACGTGATCTATCACGCGCGCGATTCCTTCGCCGACGATCCGGCGCGCGCACTGGTGCGGCGGCTCTACCGGCTCTGGCTGACCGTGCCGAACAGCCGCGCGCTGCCGGAGGACCACGCCGTGCTCTGGCGCGACGTGCGCGCCGGCGCGCCGCGCGGCGGTATCGCGGTCGCCCCGTGAGAGCGACGGAGTGACGGCCACCGTTGTCCTGCTGAACGGCGTCGGCTCGGTCGGCAAGGGCTCCGTCGCGAAAGCCCTGCAGGAGGTCACGCGCGAACCCTTCCTGCATGTCGCGATGGATGCCTTCCTCGACATGCTGCCGCCCGCCTACTGGGACCACGACGAGGGCCTGCGGTTCGTGCCGCGCTCGCTCGATGGCGAAACCGCGATCGAGGTCACCAGCGGCGCGGTCTCCGAGCGGCTCCTCGCCGGCATGCGGCTTGCCGTGCGCGCGCTCGCGGAGGCCGGCAACAACGTGATCGTCGACGAGGTGGCCGAGCGCGCGGCGATGGCCGAGTACGAGCGCCTGCTAGCACCCTTTCGGCTCTACCGCGTCGCGCTGATGGCGCCGCTCGCCGTGCTGGAAGAGCGCGAACGCGCGCGCGGCGATCGGATGCTCGGCCTCGCCCGCTGGCAGGTGGCGCACCTGCACGAAGGGCAGCGCTACGATCTCGAGGTCGACACCAGCGCGATGACGCCGCTGCAATGCGCGGAGAAGATCAGGGCAGCGTTCGGGCTGTAACAAGTCACCTCTCCCGGAGGGCGAGGTCGAGCGAAGCGAGGGTGAGGGGAACCGGCGCGGCTTGTCTCGGCACCGCGCTTCCCGTCCCGCCGCCCCTCACCCGGCGCACTCCGTGCGCCGACCTCTCCCCTCGGGAGAGGTCGATACCCCCTACCCCACGTGGCGGTGGAAGAAGTCGAGCGTCCGCGCGGTCGCGCTCTTGCAGCTCTCGGCGTGGAAGGAGCCGCGCTCGTCGCAGCAGAAGCCGTGGTCGGCGTCGTACTCGAAGTACTCGGCCTTGGGCGCCGCACCGCGCGCGGCCTTGCGCGCCGCGTCGGGGATGTAGCCGTCCTTCAGGCCATAGTGCAGCTGGATCGGCGTCTTCGGCTTGTCGGCCACATTGTTCTCGATGCCGCCGCCGTAGTAGGCCGACGCCGCCGCGATCGGCAGGCGCGCGGCGGAGAGCCAGGTCAAGAGGCCGCCCCAGCAGTAGCCGACCACGCCCACCTTGAGCCCCTGTCCTGCCAGCCACTGCATGGCCGCACCGATGTCGGCGACCGCGTTGTTGTTGTCGAGCTTGCCGCGCACGGCACGGCCGGCCTCGATCGCCTTGGCGTCGTAGCCCATCTCAAGCCCGGGCTCGGCGCGCTCGAAGAGCGCCGGGGCCAGCACCAGGTAGCCCTGCTCGGCATAGCGGTCGGCGACGCTGCGGATGTGCCGGTTGACGCCGAAGATCTCCTGGATGACGACCACACCGCCGCGTTGGCGCTCGGCGTGCTCGCCCTTGGCCGGGCGGGAGCGGTAGCAGGCGAAGGAATGACCATCGGCGGCCTTGAGACGGAGCGCGTCGGCGACGGTGTTCGGCATGGGCGGTCTCCCGTGTGGTGTTGCGCGATACTTTAGCCGGGGCCGGGCGGCGCGCCCCGATGATTCACGCCTTGGCCTTGCGCGCGACGATGAAGAACTGCTTGCCCATGATGAGCCAGGCGGGCGGGAAGCGCACGTAGCCCGCCACCAGAATGGAGGCGCGCGGCAGATGCGACTTGGTCGAGTAGGGCAGGAAGCGCGCGATCACCCGCTCGAGCTCGAAGCCCGCCATCAGCAGGCCCTCGGCCAGCGAACGCTCGCTGAGCGGCAGGTGGTGGTCCCAGAAGTCCCAGTAGGCGCCGGGGACGGTGCGCATGTTCGGCCCCATCAGCAGGAGGCGCCCGCCGGGCTTCAGGATGCGCTGCACCTCGCCGAAGACGCGCGACACCGCCGCCTTGCTGTGCAGGTGCTCGAGGAAGTTCGAGCAGAAAACGACGTCGAAGCTGTTGCCGGCGAGCTCCGGCGCGTCCTCGGCGTTGCCCAGGTGGAACCTGGCCTCAGGCGGCAGGTGGCGGGCGCTGTCGGGATTGAGGTCGAGGCCGTGCTTCTCCTTGGCATCGATGCCGTGCAGGAACTCGCCGTAGCCGCAGGCCAGGTCGAGCAGCACCGCGTCGCGCGGCACGTAGCGCTGGAAGAAATGCCGGCAGAGCACGCGCCAGAGCCGGCGCTTGGCCGTCAGCTCCTCGGCATCGAAGCGGTTCTGGTAGAGGCTCGCCAGATCGTTCATGACACCTTCGTGGCGCAATTGCTAGCGGTGCCAGATCTGCAGCTGGCCGCGCTTCAACTCGGCGCGCGGCTTCAGGTCGCCGCGCGACAACAAGCGCTCGAGCAGGCAGTAGAAGATGACGAAGAGATAGCGCGACCCGAGCTCCTTGATCTTGAACTTCGAGACGCCGGCCTTGCGGTTGTACCAGTTGTTCGGCAGCACGGCGTAGCGGAAGCCGCGCACGATGGCCTTCAGCGGCAGCTCCGCCAGGATGTTGAACTGATAGGAGAGGAAGGGCTGCACGCCGGCGATGACGTTGCGGCCGTAGAGCTTGAAGGCGTTGGTCGTGTCGTTGTAGCGCGTCCAGATCAGCAGCTTGATCAGCCAGTTGCCCAGGCGATTGAGCAGGAGCTTGCGGAAGGGGTAGTCCACCACCTTGCTGTGCCGCGAAAAGCGCGTGCCGAAGACGCAGTCGTATCCCTCCGCCCACTTGCGATAGAACGCGATCAGATCCTTGGGATCGTCCGAGGCGTCGGCCATGACCAGTGCCACGCAGGCGCCGCGGAACTCCGCCAAGCCGCGGCGAACGGCGAAACCGAAGCCGTTCGGGGGATCGTTGTTGAGGTGCCGCAGCGTGGGCACCCTCTGCTCGAGCTGGCAGAGGATCGCCTCGGTACGGTCCTTCGAGTTGTCGTTTATGACCAGGATCTCGTGCGGGATCGCGGCCTCCACGAGAGCAGCGTGGAAGCTCTCCACCGTGCCGACGATCACCGTCTCCTCGTTGTGCGCCGGAATCAACACGGAGAGCAGCTTGGGCTCGCCTGCCCGCTCCCAGTCTTCCAGCGATTGCACGAAGAACGGCATCAGCCTGCTTTCATCGCGAGCCGCGCCCGCTGCCCCTCGATCACCGCGGCCAGCAGGCTCTCCATGTCGTGCTGCAGCCGCCAGCCGGGATAGTGCCGACGGAACTTGCCGATATCGGAGACGTACCAGATGTGATCGCCGATGCGGTTGGTCTCGCTGTAGCTCCAGTCGAGCCGGCGTCCGCTCAGGCGTTCGAAGGCAGCGATCGCCTCCAGCATGGAGCAGTTCACGTCGCGGCCGCCGCCGATGTTGTAGACCTCGCCCAGGCGCGGTGCCTGGAAGAAAGCCCAGAAAGCGCTCACCAGGTCGGCCGAGTGGATGTTGTCGCGCACCTGCTTGGCCTTGTAGCCGTAGACCGTATAGCGCCGGCCGATCAGCACGCACTTCGCGAGGTAGGCAAGAAAGCCGTGCAGCTCCGCGCCGGCGTGGCCCGGCCCGGTCAAGCAGCCGCCGCGGAAGCAGGCGCTCCTGAGACCGAAGTAGCGGCCGTACTCCTGCACCAGCACGTCGGCCGCAAGCTTCGAGGCACCGAACAGCGAATGCAGCGTCTGGTCGACGCTCATCGTCTCGTCGATCCCTCCGGCGAAGCGGTGCCCCGGATCGATCTCCCAGCGCGTCTCCTGTTCGACCAGCGGCAGGGCGTTGGGCGCGTCGCCGTAGACCTTGTTGGTCGAGGTGAAGAGGAAGACCGCGTCGGGCGCGTGGTGGCGCGTCGCCTCCAGGAGGTTCAGCGTACCGACCGCGTTTACGCTGAAGTCCGTCTCCGGCTCGCGCGCGGCCCAGTCGTGCGAGGGCTGCGCGGCGGTGTGCAGCACCAGCGCGATCGCGCGCCCGTGCCGGCGGAAAAGCCGCTCGACGCCGTCGCGGTCGCGGATGTCGAGATCGAGATGGCGATAGCCTCGAACGCTCTCTTCCAGGCGACGGCGCGTCGCGCGCGTCGAGGCCTCGGGCCCGAAGAAATAGCTGCGCAGGTCATTGTCGAGACCTACGACCTCGAGACCCTGCTCGGCGAGGAAGGCAGAAGCCTCGGCACCGATCAGGCCGGCCGACCCGGTGACGAGCGCGACTGCCATGCCGCCTCTAGGCGCCCAGCAGCGGCCGCAGTCGGACCGCTTCCTGCGTCAGCCATGCCAGCACCTGATCGAGCAACCTCGGCAGAGTGGTCTCCGGTGTCCAGCCCGTCGCCGCGGTCACCGCCGCGTTGTCGGCAATGTACCACGGCACGTCGGCCGGGTGGGTTTCCGGCTGCACGGAGAGCTTCAGTCGATGTCCGGTCTTCTCTTCGCAGAGCTGCGTCAGCTCCTGCAACGAGACACCGTTCGCGCGTCCACCGCCGACGTTGAAAGTCCTGCCAGACAACTCATCCAGATGGTTGATCTGCCGCCAGAGCAACGCAGCAAGGTCATCCACCGCGAGCACATCGCGCACCTGCAGGCCCTTGCCGCCGTAACCCTGGTAGCCGAGCGGACCCTCGAAGCAGTGCCGCGCCGCCCAGAGCACGAAGAAGCCCTGGTCGACCTTGCCCATCTGCCAGGGCCCGGCGATCACGCCGCAGCGATTGACCAGGCTGCGCAGCCCGAAGGCGTGCGCATACTCGGCGATCAGCAGTTCGCTCGCCAGTTTCGTCGCGCCATAGAACGAGCGCGCGCCCGGCAGCGGAAAGTCCTCGGCGATACCCGCGGTCGACCAGCCGAGCCCCCGCGCCCCCGCCGGCAGGTCGAGGCGCGTTGCGCCCTCCGCCAGGGGCAGGCCCTGCAACCCCTGCATCGGATAGATGCGGCTGGTGGAGAAGAAGATGACGTCGGCTGCATGCCGGCGCGCCAGCTCCAGCGTGTTCAGCGTGCCGGTCAGATTGGTGTCGTAGAGATAGCGCAACCCTTCGCCGTAGCCGCTCCTGACCGAGGGTTCGGCGGCGCAGTCGAGGATCAGCTCGACATCGCCCACAGCGAGCAGATCGTCCGCCTGACGCAGGTCGCCGTGCCGGAAAAGAACACCGCCGGCGGTTAGCCGCGCGAGCGCCAGCTCGCTGCCGCGGCGATGCAGGTTGTCGAAGGCGATGACCTCGGCATCGGCGATCCGGCTCTTCAGGAAGAGCGCCAGCGAAGCGCCGACGAAGCCGGCGCCGCCGGTCACCAGAATACGTCGGTAGGAGCGCACGCGTGGCCTTTAGCACCGCAAGCGGTGCCGGGACAACAAAGAGCGGCGTTGCCGGTCAGACGTTGAACCGGAAGTGGAATACGTCACCGTCTTGGACAACGTATTCCTTGCCCTCCTGGCGCAGCTTGCCGGCGTCGCGTGCGCCGGCCTCGCCGCCGCAGGCGACATAGTCCGCGTAGGCGATGGTCTCGGCGCGAATGAAGCCGCGCTCGAAATCGGTGTGGATCACGCCGGCCGCTTCCGGCGCCTTGGCGCCGCGCCGCACGGTCCAGGCCTTGGCCTCCTTGGGCCCTGCGGTGAAGAAGGTGACGAGGTCGAGCAGGCGGTAGCCGGCGCGGATCATGCGCGAGAGGCCGGCTTCCTCCAAGCCCAGGTGCTGTAGGAACTCGCGCTTCTCCGCGGGATCGGTCAGGTGCGCGACCTCGGCCTCGATGGCGGCGGAGATCATGA
>DATEDK010000310.1:0-3804 GCA_035281685.1 Kiloniellales bacterium
TGCGCCTGCGCGGGGGCCAGGCTCGCCGCGACCCAGAGCGCGGCCGTGGCGAGGCCCGCGGCGAGGTATGTCAGTGTTCTCATCTTCTCCTCCTTCCAGCTTGCTAGGTCGTAGCTGCTAACCGCGGCGGCGCAGGCCTTCGTAGGCCGCCGACGCCGCGATGATGATGAATCCCTTGAGCGCGAGCTGCGCCCAGATGGCGAGCCCGGCGATGTTCACCAGGTTGAAGGCGACGAAGAGCACGAAGACGCCCGCCAGCGTGCCGCCTGCGCCGCCCCGCCCGCCGGCGAAGGTGGTGCCGCCCAGCACCACCGCCGCCAGCACGTCGAACTCGTAGCCGCGGCCGGCGTAGGTGCTGGAGACACCGGCGCGCGCCAGGAGCGCGATGCCGCCCAGCGCGGCGAAGAATCCCGAGGCCGTGTAGGCCGCGACCGTCACCCAGCGGAGCGGAAGCCCCGCGAGATAGGCCGCCTCGCGGTTCGCCCCCACCAGGTAGAGCGTGCGGCCAAAGCGCGTCCAGCGCAGCACGGCGGCGGTCAGTGCGGCGAGCGCCAGCAGGATCAGCGCCAGCACCGGCACCACCTCGAGCACGCGCATGTTGAGCGCCTCGCGGAAGCCGGGTGAGACCGCACCCTTCGCCGTGCCGCCGGAATAGATCAGCGTCGCGCCGTAGATCACGATCGCCATGCCCAGCGTCAGGATGAAGGGCGAGACCCGGTTGAACGCGATCAGCAGGCCATTGAGCAGGCCGATGCCGGCGCCGGTCGCGAGCGTCAGCGCGACCGCAAGGGGAATGGCTCCGGGCTCGCCGTTCATCACGATGGCGCACATTACAGCCGCCAGCGAGATCACCGCGCCGACGGAGAGATCGACGCCGCCCAGGATCATCACCAGCGTGACGCCGAGCGCGGTGATGCCGATCGGCGTCGCCTGGCGCACGGTGTTGAAGAGGTAGGCCGGCTGCACGAAGGCGGTCGAGACCAGAGCGGCGACCGCCAGCAGCAGGAGCAGCACGACCCAGATCGCATGGCGGCTGAGCCAGGCGGCTCCGGGCAGCCCCTGGGCGGCGGCGAGCGCCCTCATGGGCGCCGCTCGCGCGACTGGTAGGCGAGGATCGCGAACACGATGATCAGGCCCTTGGCCACCATCTGCCAGAAGGCGGAGATCTCGAGAATGTTGAGCAGGTTGCTGACGATCGCCAGGGCCAGCACCGCGGCCAGCGTGCCGGCGATCGTGCCACGGCCGCCGGCGAGCGAAGTGCCGCCCAGCACCACCGCGACGATGGCATCGAGCTCGAAGCCGAGCCCGGCGTTGGGATTGCCGGTGCCGAGCCGCCCGGCGAGCGCGATCGCCGCCACGCCGGCGGAGAGGCCGGAGCAGAGGTAGACTAGCAGGCGCACGCGGGCCACCGGCACGCCGGCGCGCCTGGCGCCCTCCTCGCTGCCGCCAACCGCGCGCAGGTGCAGGCCGAAGCGGGTGCGCGCCAGGAGATGGTGGTAGACCGCCGCCATGGCGATGACCAGCAGCAGGATCGCCGGCACGCCCCCCAGCGTGCCGTTCGCGAGCCACAGGATCTCCGGCGAGGCCGCGCCGGTGCTCCGCTCGGTGTAGGCCAGGATGACGCCATGGAAGACGCTGAGCATGCCGAAGGTCAGGATCAGCGGATGGACGCGCAGCAGGTTGTAGAGCAGGCCATTCAGCACGCCGCCGCCGGCACCAACGGCGAGCGCCAGCAGGACGGCCGGCAGGGTCAGCGCCGAGTCTCCCTGCATGAGGTCGCAGATCAGCACCGTGGCCAGCGCCATCAGGGTGCCGACCGAGAGGTCGATCAGCCCGGCGGTGATCACCAGGGTCTGGCCGATGGCGAGCAGCGCCAGCACGGCGGATTGGATGATGAGGTTCGCCAGGTTGCCCGGCTGCACGAAGGCCGGGTTGAGGATCGTCGCCGCCAGGGCGAGTGCGGCGAGGCCGAGGAAGATCGCGTGGCGCGTCGCGCGCTCGGCCAGCTGGACCGCGAAGCTCATCCGTCTCCCTGCTTGTCGCCGACTGGAAGTAACCGGGTGGTTACTTCAAGCGACGAGTCTTGCCGAGTCAAGTCTGCGCTTCATCCGGAGACGTCTGCAAAGCTGTCTTCCCGGAAAGCGTGAAGCGCCTATCCGGGACCCATGGATCGGATTGTGCGGAACTCCACGTTCCGTGCCTTCCATTCCATGGATCCCGGCGCTCCGCTGCGCTGCGGCCGGGAAGCCATCTTGGAGGTTGTGTTTCGCAGCGGCCTCCTCTGAGTTTCAGTCGTTGCGCGAGCCTCGCTGCATCCAGGAGCCGGGATTGAGCTCCAAGGCTTCCGCCCGGCCGCCGGTGCCCGCGACGAAGCGGCCTGCGGAGAGAAAGACATCGTCGAGCGCGAAGGAACCGTCGGGCTCCAGCGTGACCTCCCAGGCCTCGCCTGGCTCCTTCGCGTAGATCGGGCGTTCGCCCGCAACACGGAGCCGCAAAGTCCCGCTGCCGCTTGGCTCTGCCGCGAGCACAGCGCCCGGTGCGAACCCGTAGCGGCCAACACAACCGGTCGCCGCCAGCATCGTGCGGACCGCAGCCGGAACGGCGAGCCCGCGATCGGGGACGCTCGCGAGCACGGCGTCCCACATCACCTCGGAGGCCAGCGTGCCGAGGTCGGACGGGTGGATTTCCGGGTCTTCCAACTCGTCGGTGCTGAGGGCGAAGAGCACGTCGCCGTCGTTGACCGTGGCGAAGGGCTGGATTGCGCGCGCCATCGACGCGTGCACCTGGATCGCCAGGCGCTGCAGTTCGGCATAGGTCAGCTTCCGGTTGGTGGCCACCAGGCTGATGGTGGTGTTCCTGGCGCTGGGCGCCGCCTTCGTGCGCACGCCGAGAATGCTCTCCGCCCCGCTGTGCAGCCCCTCCGGCAGGAGCGCCAGCAGCTCCTGGATCGTCGTCTCGCCGGTCGGAATGCGCTGGCCGCCGTGTGCTAGGCGGCCCGCGCGATCGACGACGGCGCCGACCGCGTTCACCACCGCGAAGCAGGCGATCTTGCTCCGGCCGACCTGGCGAAAGGCGCCGCCCTGGCCGGAGTGCAGCCAGAGGCCGAAGTAGGAGCCCTGCATGGTCATGCGGCCCGCCCCGGCCGCGCCCTGGGGAAAGCGGCCCGGCGCCGCGGCCAGCAGCGCCGCAGCCCCCAGCCGCTCGTCGGGGTGGATCTCGTTGATCCGCCGGTCGCCCAGATCGTAGATGATGGCGCCTGCGACATTGGCCAGGTTCGCCCAGTGGCCCGTGCGGCGGCCTTCGGCCTTCAACGCACCGGCGACGCCGCCCGAGGCGGCCAGCCCATACCAGGAGCCGCCGGCAATGGCGATCGCGTCGACGTCCCGGAAGCCGTAGCCCAGTCGCAGCCAGTCGGTGTTATAGGTGCCCGGCGCGCCGCCGCGCACGTCGACCGTGCCGATTGCGCGTTCCGGAAAGTAGAAGACCGTCGCACCCGTCGGACCGTCGGTATACTCGGCCACGCCGACGTGCAGTGCCGGGAAATCGAGCTCCAGGACGCGACCCGTCATGGCCGTGGAGATGCGAAGACCACTTTGATTCATCGGCGCCTGCCACTCCTTCGACGTGTGGTGGCAGGTCCTGCCCGCCGCCGGCGAAAGATAGCATCGCCGTCGCGCACGCGAGCGGGCATTCGCTTGACTCCGGCGCGAGCGGGTCCGGATAATCGGAGTAACCAGACGGTTACTTCCCATCGCAGGGGGACCGCGATGCAGGATGTCGTCTCGCTCGTGCTGAATGCGCTGA
>DATEDK010000311.1:0-3534 GCA_035281685.1 Kiloniellales bacterium
ATGGCGGAAGTCCTGGCAGGGATGCGGGAGCTGGTACCAGTCGCGCGCATCGGGCTGCGCCATCACCGTCAGCATCAGCGCGGCATCGGCGACGCTGCGCGTCATCGGGCCGAGGTGCGCCAGCGTGCCGAAGGGGCTGGCGGGCCACGCCGGTACGCGGCCGAAGGAAGGTTTCAAGCCGACGATGCCGGTGAAGCCGGCGGGAATGCGGATCGAGCCGCCACCGTCGGTGCCGATGTGCAGCGCGCCGAGGCCGGCCGCCGCGGCGGCGGCAGCACCGCCCGAGGAGCCGCCCGGCGTCTTCGCCAGGTTCCAGGGATTGCGCGTGATGCCGGACAGCGGCGAGTCGGTGACACCCTTCCAGCCGAACTCCGGCGTCGTGGTCTTGCCGAGGATGAGGGCGTTCTCGGCCCTGAGGTGCGCCACGGTCGGCGCGTCGTCCGGCCAGGGCTGCCTGGCGTCGATGGCCTTGGAGCCGCGCAGCGTCGGCCAGCCCTTGGTCAGGATCAGGTCCTTGATCGTGGTTGGCACGCCGTCGACGCGGCCCTCGGGCTTGCGCTTGGCCCAACGCTCGGTCGAGGCGCGCGCGGCCCGCAGCACCCCCTCCGTATCGATGAGGACGAAAGCATTCAGCTTGGGATCGAGCCTGGCGAGGCGCCTCAGCACCGCCTCGGTCACCTCCAGCGGCGAGAAGCTGCGACGCCGGTAGCCGCGCAACAGGTCGGTCGCGGTCAGGAGCGCCAGGTCTTCGGTCATGGATGTCCCCTGCTTGCCCTCGCCATTGGAGCCGCAGGGCTTGCACCTGTCGAGAGTGGCCAGCGCCGAGCTCCTCGGCCTATCGTCCGCGCCATGGACACCCAGCGTGACTCCTTGGGCGCCTTGGTCCCCGGCCAGCAGCCCGACATCCCCGGCGCCGCGGTCGGGCCGCTCGCCGGCGTCACCTTCCTCGCCAAGGACATCTTCGACGTGGCCGGCTTCGTCACCGGCTGCGGCAACCCGGACTACGCGAAGGCACATGCGCCGGCGACGGCACACGCCTGGGCGGTGCAGCGCCTGCTCGATGCCGGCGCGCGTCTGATCGGGCGCACGATCACCGACGAGTTCGCCTACAGCCTCGCCGGCGAGAACGTGCACTACGGCACGCCGACCAACGTGAACGCGCCCGGCCGGATCCCGGGCGGGTCGTCCTCGGGCTCGGCCGCGGGCGTGGCCGCCGGGCTGGCCGACACCGCGCTCGGCAGCGACACCGGCGGCTCGGTCCGCGTGCCGGCCGCGCTCTGTGGACTCTTCGGCTTGCGGCCGACGCACGGTGCCATCCCGCTGACCGGGGTCATGGACCTTGCCGCCTCCTTCGACACCGTCGGCTGGTTCGCGCGCGACGCCGCGATGCTGGGCCGCGTCGGCGCCGCCCTGCTGCCGCAGCGCGCGAGCGGTCCCGCTTTCCGCCGGCTGCTGGTGGCGCCGGAGGCCTGGGCGATCGCCGATGCCGAAACCCGCACCACGCTCGAGCGCGAACTCGTGCGCGTCGAGCAGCGCCTGACGCCGCGCCAGGAGCTCAGCCTCGCCGGTGACGGTGGGCTGGAGCAGCGAGCCACCGACGCGCGCATCCTGCAGGGACGTCACGTGCAGCGCGGCATCGGCCTTTGGGTCGCGGCACATCGGCCGAAGCTCGGGCCCGACATCCAGGAGCGCTTCACCTGGGCGGCAGCGCTGACGGAAGCCGAGATCGAGGCGGCCGACCGCCGGCGCCAGACCTTCACCGCCTGGTTCGAGGAGCAGATCGGCGACGACGCGCTGCTGGCGCTGCCGGCTTCACCGAGCGCGGCACCGCGGCTGGGCGAGCCATCCGGGATGCGCAGCACCTGGCGCCTCACCACCATTCAGCTGACCGCGCCCGCCGGCCTTGCCGGCTTGCCGCAGGTGACCTTGCCCCTGACCGGCCCCGACGGGTTGCCGCGCGGTCTCGGCCTGGTGGCGCCGCGTGGCCGCGACCGCGACCTCCTGGCCTTCGTCGCGCGCCTGGCTTCCTAGGATTCGTAGGAGAGCAGGGCGGTCAGCGGGATGTCGAGCTGGACGCGGCCTTTCAGGAAGGCGAGCTCGATCAGCACGGCGCCGCCGACGACGCTCGCTCCCACCTTGCGCAGGAGCGTGGTGGCCGCCCGCATGGTGCCGCCGGTCGCCAGCAGGTCGTCCAGCAGCACGACGCGCTGCCCCGGCTTGATCGCGTCGGCCTGCACCTCGACGGTATCGCTGCCGTATTCGAGGTCGTAGGTGTAGGAGATCGTGCGGCCGGGCAGCTTGCCCCGCTTGCGCACCATGATGAAGCCGAGCCCGAGCTGATAGGCAAGCGGCGCGGTCACCAGGAAGCCGCGGGACTCGATGCCGGCCAGCACGTCGGGCCGGTGCGCGGCGACCGCGGCGCTGAGGCGGCGGACGGTCTCCTGCCAGGCCGTGGCGTGCGCGATCAGCGTCGAGATGTCGTAGAACAGAATGCCAGGCCTGGGAAAGTCCGGCACCGAACGGATGTGCTGCTTCAGGTCCATCGCCCCCGCCTTCGGCCTCGCGTGCTCAGCGCGCGACACTAGGTGGCAGGGCGGAGGCTCACAAGATGGAGGCGCGCCGCAAACGGCCGGCGGCTGGCCAAGGCAGGGACGGGACGGCAAGATCGCCCCCTTTCGTGGGGGACAAGGGACGGACTGAGGAGCAGCGATGCGAAGGTTCTTCGCCCCACTTGCCTTGCTGGGGCTTTGTTCGTTGGCGGCCCTGCCGATGCCGACGTCAGCCCAGGTGCCGCCGCCGGATCTGACACTGAAGCACCAGGAGCCGGCGGAGCCTGCGGGCGAGCCGGCGTCCGCCGCGCCCGATCCGGCGCCCGCCGAGCCGCGGATCATCGTCATCGGCTCGGCGCCGGTTGCCGGCACGTTCTTTCCCGCCGCCGGCGCGCTCTGCCGCGAGATCAACCGGCTGCAGGAGGTGAACGGGCTGCGCTGCCTGGTCGAGGAGACCGAAGGCTCGCAGGAGAACCTGCAGCGCCTGGCCGAGGGCACGCTCGACCTCGCGCTCGTACAGTCCGATTGGGTCTACCACGCGGTCGGCGGCAGCGCCGAGGGCCTCGTCGGTCCCTTCGAGGATCTGCGCGCGCTGGTCCTGCTGCAGCCCCAGGTGCTGACGCTCGTGGCCGGCGCCGGGAGCGGCGTGGCGACGCTCGCCGACTTGGCCGGCAAGCGCGTTGCCATCGGCCCTGCCGGCAGCGGGATCAACACGCTGAGCCGCAGCCTGCTGGAGCACCTCGGCCTCGAGGATACCGTCGCCGTCGAGCTGCCGGTGGAAGCGCAGGTGGCGGCGCTCTGCGCCGGCGAGGTCGACGCCTTCCTGCTGCCGGTCGCGCACCCCAACGGCGCGGTCGCCGAGGCGATCGAGCGGTGCGGTGCCGTGCTGGTCGCCATCGAGGGCGAAGCGGTCGATCGGCTGGTCGTCACCTGGCCCTTCTATGCCAAGGCCGCCGTCCCGGGCGGGACCTATTCGCCGCTGGAC
>DATEDK010000312.1:0-4524 GCA_035281685.1 Kiloniellales bacterium
CCCCCCACTCACCGCCCTCCTCGCCCTCCTCGCCCCACTCGCCGCCTTCCTCGCCGGCCAGCAACTCGCTCCACCAGTCCCTGCGATGTTTCGCCTCCCGATGGAGATCGGATGACCCCTGCGCGCCATGGAGTGCCGCAGCGTCCGCGAGCGGCGCGTCCGGGACGGAGGCACTCGCTGCCGCTATGCAGGGCAGCACCAGCGCCGTCGACGCAATCAAAAGAGATTTCCGGAGTCCCATCGGCAGGTTCCTCGTGAGCTGTCCGGATAACGGTGCAGCGTGCGGGTGCGTTCACCCTGAAAAACGACTGCCCCGGAGGCCTTCGGGCCGTCCGGGGCAGCGACGTCCAGCTAGCGTGTGAATAGACTGGCTGGCGCGTGAGCGGAAGGTCAGCCCTCCTCGCCCCACTCGCCCCGCTCACCCCATTCGCCCCGCTCACCCCACTCACCCTTCTCACCCCACTCGCCGCCTTCGCCGCGCTCGTTGTGCTTCCACCACTTGTTCTTGTTGCCGCGCTCGCCACTCTCGTTCCACCAGTTGTGGCGGCCGCTCTCGCCGCTTTCGTTCCACCAGTTACCGCCCTCGTTCCAGCTGCGCTCGCCGCCTTCCTCGCCCCATTCGCCCTTCTCGCCTTTCTCGCCGCCTTCCTCACCGCCTTCCTCGCCGCCCTCTTCACCGCCTTCGCTGAGGCCTTCCCACCGATCCTCCCACCACTCCTTCACGGAGTTGGCTTTCTGGTAGAGACTGTCGGCACCCTGCCCATGCTCCAACATCACCGCAGGCTCGATACCCGGCCCGGCGTTGGCGCCGAAGGGGCTGGCCTGGGCCGCCAGCGGCAGCACCAGTGCTGTCGAGGCGATCAACAGAGTCTTACGGATACCCATCACGCTTCTCCTTCATCGTTCCGCAGGTTGCCAGAGCCCCGGCTGGCAATGCCTGTCCAGTAAACGTTTCAGCCACCCGACCGTTCGGGTCCCCGACCGCTGCGGGGATCGCCGCCTGTCACCAGGCGTGAATATCGTTGGGATCGCGCTTGCCGTTCTCGGTCCACGTGCGCGCACCGCTTTCATTGGCGATGCTCAAGCCGCGCTCGTTGGAGCCGCGCTCACTGCCGCGCTCATTGCCGCGCTCGCTCGATTCGCCGCCTTCCTCGTTGTTCCAGTTGCCGCCCTCTTCCCCGCCTTCCTCGTTGTTCTGCCAGTTGGCGTTCTCGCCGCCCTCCTCCCCGCCTTCTTCATTGTTCTGCCAGTTGCCGTTCTCGCCGCCCTCTTCGCCGCCCTCTTCGCCACCTTCCTCGCCGCCCTCTTCGCCGCCTTCCTCGTTGTTGTGCCAATCGCCCTTTTCGCCGCCTTCCTCGCCACCCTCTTCGTTCTTCCAATAGCCCTGGTGATAGTTGCTCCAGCCGCTGCCATAGCGCAGGCCGCTGCCGCCGTACGTGCCGAGGCCGATGTAGGGGCTACCCCCGTAGTAGCCGCCGCCATAGGAGCGATCGCCCGGATAGGCGCAGGCCGCCAGCGGCAGGACCAACGCGGTGGTAGCGATCAACAGGGACTTACGCATCTCGTCTCTCCTTCACGGCAAGGCTTGCGCGTCCGGGGCCAGACCCCGCCATAACCCATCCCCATCTCGCAGGTGAGGCCGGCCTCGCCGGTGGCGAGGCCGGCGGCTACGTTCGACCTAGTCGAGGTCGATTTCGTCCTCGTCCGTCAGGGCCCCGGTGGTTGCACCAGCCGCGCCGCCGATGAGAGCACCACCCAGAAGGCTTCCGCCGGTCAGTGCGGCGCCGGCCGCGCCGATACCGGCACCGATACCGGCGCCGCTGAGAGCGCGTTCGCCGGTGGTATCGCCGCAAGCGGCCAAGGGCAGAATGAAAGCGGTGGTCAGCACTAGCAGGGTTTTGCGCATCGCTTCCTCCATAATCGCCGGCCGCCGTCTGGCCAGTTCATGCTCTTGATTCGGTGCCACTTTCAGGAACGTCCCCAGGGGCTGCGCAAATCCCTCGGCTCGCGCGATTGCGAGCGAGGAAGCCCTGCGGCAGACGCAAAACCCTCGCCTCGGGAGTAAAAGCTTCACGAAAGCGTGAACATCGGCAGCCGCGGTATACCGATTTCTCGGTAGAACTTCGCCTCACCATCTTTCATTATGGGTTGGAATCTGCCGGATCGGCGGAGAGTGCCTCTCGACAGCGACGGGAGGCCGAAAGCGAGCAAAGACAGGCGAGGGGCGTGCCGGGATTTCCCGCCCAGCCAGGCCGCAGGCCGCGGCCTCCCCTCGCCTCTCTCTTTCAGCGAAACAGCGTCGGAAAGACGTGATCGACCTCGACGGCGTAGGGCAGCCGCCAGGCTTCGGCGCTGTTGTAGCGGCCGCCGTTGACCGCGACGACGATCTCGCCTTCGCGATGCAAGGTCATCGCCTGTCCGCCGTTGCCGACAGCGCCGTACCAGCGAACCGGCGGCGCAGGCGAAGAGAGGTACCACTGGTAACCGTAGCCGATGCCGCTCTCGCCCATCGCAACGCGCGGCACCATCGAGCGCTCGATCCAGGCCGCCGGCACGATCTGCCGTCCGCTCCAGCGGCCCTGGCGCAGCACCATCGCGCCGACCAGTGCCAGGTCGCGCAGACGCAGCCGCAGGCCCGAGGCCGGCACGGCATCGCCGATAACCGGTGCCTTCACCCACTCGACCGTCTCGATGCCGAGCGGCCCGAACAGCCGCTCGCGCGCGAAGGCGGGCAGCGTCTGCCCGGTGCCGCGCACCAGCAGCGCGCCGAGCAGCGCGGTCGCGCCACCGCTGTAGTGCCAGCGCTCGCCGGGTTCGCGCTCCATCGGCTGCTCCAGCACGAAGCGCACGCGGTCATGACTCAGCTCCATCGCGTGCTCGGCGTTCTTCGGATCGGAGTAGTCGGTGCCCTCGTCCCAGCGATTGCCCATCGTCATGGTGAGCGCGTGCTCGATGGTTTCGCGCCGGCGGCGCGGGTCGTCGGCAAGATGCTCGAAGCCGGGAAAGGCCTCGAGCAGCGGCGTCTCGGGCGGCGGCACCAGTTCCTTCTCGAGCGCGATGCCGTAGAGCAGGCCGACGATGGACTTCGTGACCGAGCGCAGGTCGTGCAGCTTGTCCGGACCGTAGGCGACGCGACCGAGGGGTTGGCCCCAGGCCTCGTCCTCGTCGGTCCAATAGCGTTCGAAGAGCCGCTCGCCCTGCTGCAGCACGACGACGCCATGCAGCCGGGCGAGTGCACCCGAGGCCACGCCATCGTCGAGTCGGCGGGCCAGCTCGTCGAAGGCGCCTGGCCGCGGGGCAGTCTGTCGGGGTGCAGTACCTGTGGCCATGGCGATGCTAGGCTCTCCTTCCCTACCGGATGAATGAAGCTGCGAGGATCCCGTGAAGCTCTTCTACGCGCCGCAATCGCCCTTCGCCCGCAAGGTGCGCGCCGCGGCAATCGAGGTCGGGCTCGACAAGGACATCGAGCTGATGCCCGCCGCCGTCGCGCCGGGACGAGAGAACCAAGTCTACGCGGCGAAAATCAACCCCTTGCGCAAGATCCCGGCGCTGGCGCTCGACAGCGGCGAGGTGCTGGTCGATTCCAGCGTGATCTGCGAGTACCTCGACGCCAAAGCCGGCGGCGGCAAGCTCTTGCCCAAGGACGGCGAGGCCCGCTGGCGCGTGCTGACGCAGCACGCCATCGCGCAGGGCATGACCGACGCGATGATCCTGGTCCGCTACGAGACCTCGCTGCGCCCAGAGCCGCAGCGCTGGCCGGTCTGGGTCGAGGACCAGTGGGACAAGTTCTGGACTGGCCTCGCCTGGTTCGAGACTCGTGCGCGGGACGTCCTGCCGATGCCGCCCCGCCAGCTCGATGTCGCGCAGCTCGCCTTGGCCGCGGTGCTGGGCTATGTCGATTTCCGTTTCCCGCAGAGCGGCTGGCAGCGGCGCGCGCCGCAGGTGGCACGGTGGTTCAGCCAAGCCTCGGCCCTGCCGGCGCTCCGGGAAACCGTGCCCTACGATCCGCCGCCCGCCTGACACTCAGAGGGGGCGCTGTCCAGCAGGCTGCGCACGCGCTGCGTCAGCTGCTCCTGCGTCAGCGGCTTCTGGATCAGTTCGACGCCGCGGTCGAGCCGGCCCTGGTGGATGATGGCGTTGCGCGAGTAGCCGGTCATGAAGAGCACCTTGAGGCCGGGCCGGAGGTTCATTGCCTGGCGCGCGAGCTCGCGGCCGTTCATCTGCGGCAGCACCACGTCGGTCAGCAAAAGGTCGATCGGCTGGTCGCTCTGCTGCAGGATCCTCAACGCCTCGTTCGCGTCCGCGGCCTCCAGCACGCGGTAGCTCACCTCGCTCAGGACCTCGGCCAGGTAGCGGCGAACGTCGGCATCGTCCTCCACCACCAGCAGGGTCTCGCCGGCCGCGGCCAGTGCCGCCGCCGGCCGCGGCCGCTGCTCGGGCTCAGCGTCGCCCAGGTAGCGCGGCAGGTAGATGCGCACGGTCGTGCCTTCGCCGACCTCGCTATAGATCTTCAGATGGCCCCCG
>DATEDK010000313.1:0-2812 GCA_035281685.1 Kiloniellales bacterium
GCCCCTGTCCGGCGCCACCGTGGTGAACCTCTCGCCCGCCTTGGCCGAGGACCTGGGCTTGGGCGACCTCTGGCAGGGCGTCATGGTGCTGAAGGTGGAGCGCGGCTCGCCGGCGCGCCGTCTCGGTTTCCGCCCGGGCGATCTGGTGTGGGGCGTGAACGGCGAGGAGATCGACGACACCGCCGAGCTCGAGGCGGTGATCGACGCCGCCACAAGCAACGTCTGGCAGCTCGAGGTCGAGCGCGACGGCCGCCGCACCTCCTTCGAGGTCAAGGGGTGAGCACGCTCTTCGAGCGCCAGGCGCCGCGCCCGCTGGCCGACCGCCTGCGGCCCAAGACCCTGGAGGAAGTGGTGGGCCAGGATCACCTGCTGGCGGCCGACGCTCCCATCGGGCGCATGGCGGCGGCCGGCCGATTGAGCTCGATGATCCTCTGGGGCCCCCCCGGCTGCGGCAAGACCACGATCGCACGCCTCCTGGCCGAGAAGACCGATCTGCACTTCGAGCCGCTCTCCGCCGTCTTCTCCGGCGTCGCCGACCTGCGCAAGGTTTTCGAGCGCGCCAAGGAGCGGCGTGCCATGGGGCAGGGCACGCTGCTCTTCGTCGACGAGATCCACCGCTTCAACCGCGTGCAGCAGGACTCCTTCCTGCCCTATGTCGAGGACGGCACGGTGGTGCTGATCGGGGCCACCACGGAGAACCCCTCCTTCGAGCTTAACGGCGCGCTGCTGTCGCGCTGCCGCACTTTCGTGCTGCGCCGCCTGGAGGCGGCCGACCTGGAGAAGCTGCTGGAGCGCGCCGAGGCGATCGAAGGCCGGCCGCTGCCGCTCGATCCCGAGGCCCGCCAGCTCCTCTTGGCACTCGCCGACGGCGATGGCCGCTACGTCCTGAACCTGGCCGAGGCGCTCTTCGCGCTCGGCGTGAAGCAGCCGCTGAAGCCCGATGCGCTGATGGAGCAGGTGCAGCGCCGGCGGCCGCTCTACGACAAGAGCCAAGAGGGCCACTACAACCTGATCTCGGCGCTGCACAAGTCGCTGCGCGGATCCGATGCCGATGCCAGCCTCTACTGGCTGGCGCGCATGCTGGCGGGCGGCGAGGACCCGCTCTACGTCGTGCGCCGCCTGGTGCGCTTCGCCGTCGAGGACGTCGGCCTCGCCGACCCGCAGGCCCTGCTGCAGGCGCTGGCCGCCTGGGACAGCTACGAGCGCCTGGGCAGTCCGGAGGGCGAGCTCGCCATCGCCCAGGCCGTGCTCTACCTGGCGACCGCGCCGAAGTCGAATGCCGGCTACACCGCCTTCGGCGAGGCGCGCCGCGCCGCCGAGGAGACCGGCTCGCTGATGCCGCCGGCGCACATCCTCAATGCGCCGACGCGCCTGATGAAGGACCTGGGCTACGGCAAGGGCTACGCCTACGACCACGACGCGCCCGATGCCTTCTCGGGCCAGAACTACTTCCCCGACGGCATGGCGCGCCGCAGCTTCTACCGCCCGGTCGAGCGCGGCTTCGAGCGCGAGGTGAAGAAGCGGCTCGACTACTGGGCCAAGCTGCGCAACGAGCGGCAGCAGGAAGAGCGCTAGTTCGTCGGTTGCGTTCTGCATGGTTGATCAAAATCAATGAGGGGAGCGCCTCGCTCAGCCGAAAGTCCGCGCGAGCAGGCGACGCGGCTTGGTGACATGGCACAGCAATGCAAGCACCGCTGGCCAGTCATGAGAGCGGGCTGCTTGCCGGCAGGCGGCAGCGGGCGTCTTGTAGCCCGACAAACTCATAAGTCCGGACGCGGCGAACCAACTGTCCGGACACTGGCGCAAACGGGATCTCATCCAAGGAGCGGCCTCGATGCCCGATTACACGCTGCCCGAGCGGGGGAAGGCAGCCCTTATCACGATCAACGCCCAGCAGGACTTCGTGCACAACGGCTCGCCGCTGCGCACCTGTGGCGTCATCCAGGCGGCGGAAGGCGTCAGCCGTCTGGTGGCCGGCTTCCGGCGCCTCAATCTGCCGATCTTCCACGCCGTGCGCCTCTACCGGCCGGACGGCTCGAACGTCGACATCTGCCGCCGCCAAGCCGTGGAAGAAGGCATGCGCGTGCTGATGCCCGGCACCTCCGGTGCGCAGCTCATCGAGGCGCTGCGGCCGATCCCCGGCCTGCATCTCGCACACGAGGCGTTGCTGGAAGGTGAGTTCCAGCAACTCGGTCCCCAGGAATGGGCTTTCTACCGGCCGCGCTGGGGCGCCTTCTACGGCACGCCGCTGGAGAGCCGCCTGCGCGAGCTCGGCGTCACCACCGTGGTGCTCTGCGGCTTCAACTTCGCCACCAGCGGCCGGGCGACGATCTACGATGCCGGCGCGCGCGACTTCCGCGTGATGGTGGCGACCGATGCCTTCTCCAACACCTCCGAGGAGGGGATGAAGGAGCTGGGCCGCATCGGCGTCTACCAGATGACCGTCGCGCACGCGCTGGCCTGGATTTCGGCGCCGGTCACGGTGCAGGCCGCCTGATCCTCTCCGCCTGATGCTCTGGCCGCGGCGCATCGCCTCGGCCAAGATCGCGCCATGCAGCTGCAGATCCTGGCCGGGATGATGGCCGGCGGCGCGCTCGGCGCCGGCGCGCGCTATCTCCTCTCGGCGCAGCTCTGCCTCTGGGCCACGCGCGGGCTCGCATGAGCGGCGTCACGCACCGGCGCGTCGCCGCCGAGGACGCCGACCAGCGCCTCGACCGCTGGCTGCGCCGCGCCTTTCCCGCGGCCTCGCAGGGGCTGATCCAGAAGCTGCTGCGCACCGGTCAGATCCGCGTCGACGGCAAGCGCGCCGAGG
>DATEDK010000314.1:0-9681 GCA_035281685.1 Kiloniellales bacterium
TCTGCATGTTCGTTATCGCGCCGCTCTTCGTCGGGCTGGTCGGCGTGATCATTGAGCGGCTGATCGTGCGCTACCTCTATGGCCGCATGATGGACACGCTGCTTGCCACCTGGGGCCTCAGCCTCTTCATCATCGGGCTGATGACGACGCTGTTCGGGAACACCATGGAGGGCATCTCCACGCCGCTCGGCAGCTACCGGATCGGCGGCCTCAGCGACAGCGTCTACAAGTTCGTGGTGATCGCGGTGGCCGTGTTTGTGCTGGTCGGCCTCTACCTCCTGCTGAAGTTCACACGCTTCGGTCTCGTCGCGCGCGGCACGATGGAGAACGCCGCGCAGGCGTCCGTCATGGGCGTCAACCCGCGGCGCGTCTACACGGTCACCTTCGGCGTCGGCGCCGCCCTCTCGGTCCTCGCCGGTGCCGTGCTCGCGCCCATCAGCGGCGTGCTGCCGTCGATGGGCGTCGCCTACATCGGCAAGGCCTTCATCACCGTCATCGGCGGCGGCGAGGCGATCGTCACCGGTACGGCGACGGCGGCCACGCTCTTCGGCACGGTGAATCAGGTGACGACCTACGCCTACTCCGCCGTGGTCGGCGAGGTGGCGCTGCTGTTCACCGCCATCGTCATGCTGCGCATCCTGCCGCAAGGCATCACCGGGCGCTTCTTCCGGAGGTCGATCTGATGGTCGACCAAGGGGGGATCGTACAGCGCGGCACCAAGCCGCGCGGCACCGGCCAGGGTGGACGCTGGAGCCTGGTGGCCATGCTGATCCTGGGCGTGGCGGTCACGGTCCTGGTCCCGCTCTATGCGCCCTATCACATCGTCCTGCAGATCACGCTCTACCTTTCGTTCGGCATGTTGGCGCTGAGCCTGGCCTTCATCTGGGGCTACGGCGGGATCTTCAGCTTCGGCCAGGCCGCCTTCTTCGGCCTGGGCGGCTACACCTATGCGATCGCCGCGATCAACATGGGCGACAGCACGGTGCCGATCCTGCTGGCCATCGCCATTCCCACGGTCTTCGCCCTGATCCTCGGGTACTTCATGTTCTACGGGCGACTCAGCAGCGTCTATGTCGCGGTGATCACGCTGGTGGTGACGCTGCTGATCCACAAGTTCATGGGCCACACCGCCGGCATGGAATACGTGATCGGGACCGCCCAGCTCGGCGGCTACAACGGCATACCCGGCGTGCCGCCGATCAACCAGCCGGGCGATCCCAGCAAGTTCCTCTGGCCGGAGGACGTCTTCTACGTCGCCTGCGCCGGCCTCTTCGGCACCTACTTCCTGCTGCGCTGGGTGCTGCGCACGCGCTTCGGGCGCATCATCGTCGGCATCCGGGAGAACGAGCTGCGCGTCGAACTGCTGGGCTTCGACGTGCGCTTCTACAAGATGATGGCCTTCACGCTGGCAGCGGCCATCGCCGCCGTGGCCGGCATCATCTTCACCAATTGGAACGCCTTCATCGACCCGCACGTCTTCGATCTCGGCACCTCGGCGCAGATCATCATCTGGGTGGTGGTGGGCGGGCTCGGCACCCTGGTCGGGCCGATCCTGGGCGCGATCGCGCTTTCCTGGCTGACGCTGGAGCTCGGCACGCAGCAGGACTTCGACGTCAACCTGATCCTCGGCGCCATCTTCGCGCTCTTCGTGCTGGTCGTGCCGCAGGGCCTGATCCCCAGCCTGAGGAACCTGATCGACCGCTGGCGCCGGCGCGACGACGTTCCGGCGAAGGCCGCCACGCATGGCTGAGGCCGGCGCGTCGCTGCTCGAGACGCGCGGCGTCACCATGCGCTTCGGCGGCGTGGTGGCGGTCGACCAGGTCAACTTTCGCATGGCCGACGGCGAGCTGCGCTGCCTGATCGGGCCGAACGGCGCGGGCAAGAGCACCTTCTTCAAATGCCTGACCCGCCAATACAAGCCGAGCGCCGGCCAGATCTTCTTCCGCGGCGAGGAGATCACCCGGCTGCAGCCGAACCGCATCGCCCGGCGCGGCGTCGGCATCAAGACCCAGGTGCCGAGCGTCTTCGATGGCCTGTCCGTCCGGCAGAACATCTGGCTGGCGGCCAGCCGGCGGCACCGCGGACGGGAGGTCGGACGCGCCGTCGACGAGAGCCTGGCCCGCATCGGTCTGGAGAGGGTGGCGGGCACGCTGGTCGGCCGGCTGTCGCACGGCGAGCGGCAATGGGTCGAGCTGGCCATGATCATGACCAGCGACCCCATCCTGGTGCTGCTGGACGAGCCCGCAGCCGGCATGACGCACGAGGAGGTGCACCGTACCGCGGAGCTGATCCGCGAGATCAACCGCACCAAGTCGCTGATCGTGGTCGAGCACGACATGCAGTTCATCCGCGCGATCGCGCGGCGGGTCACCGTCTTCCACCAGGGCAAGATCCTGATCGAGGACGATGTCGCAGAGGTCCTGCGCAACCAACAAGTCCGCGACGTCTATCTCGGCAAGGGCTCCAGGAGGTAGACCGGTGCTGAACGTCCAGGGCCTCCGCGCCGCCTATGGCCGCATCCCGATCCTGCATGGCATCGACCTCGCGGTGGCCGAGGGCTCCTTCGTCGGCATCCTCGGCCACAACGGCATGGGCAAGTCGACGCTCTTGAAGACGCTGATCGGCCTCTTGCGCGCCACCGCCGGCAGAATCGAGTTCTCGGGACAGGACATCACGAACGCGCCGCCGCACCGGCGCGGTCTCGCCGGCCTGGGTTACGTGCCGCAGGGTCGCGCGATCTTCGCGAAGCTGACCGTGCGCGAAAACCTCGAGCTGGGCGCGGTCGAGCACGCCATGAGCAAGGCGGAGCGCGAGCGGGTCATCGACGAGGTGCTGGAGGAGCTGCCGCGCCTGAAGCCGATCCTGGGCCGGGCCGGCGGCGTGCTGAGCGGCGGCGAGCAGCAGATCCTGGCGCTGGCGCGCTGCTTCTGCGGCAAGCCGCGCCTGCTCATGCTGGACGAGCCGACCGAGGGCATTCAGCCTTCGATCGTCGAGGAGATCGTCGAAATCCTGAAGGGCATCCGGCAGCGCCGCGGTCTCACCGTGATCGTGGTCGAGCAGGACCTCGACTTCATCGCCGCGCTTTCCGAGCGCGTGCACGTGATCCAGCGCGGCCGCATCATCGGCGAACTCGGTCCCGATCAGCTCGCCAACCCCGAGGTCGTGCAGGAGTTCGTCGGGATGGGCACGCGCTGAAGAAGTCCTCCCTCTCCCGCTGTGCGGGAGAGGGTCGGGGTGAGGGTGGTCGGTCGGTGACACCGTCGACAACCGCACCGACCTACCTCCCTCACCCTGCCCTCTCCCGCGGGAGAGGGTTACCGAGCTACAAGTCCGGATTCTGCCGCCAGCCGTGCGCGTTCTGATAGGCCAGCCCGGCGCGGCAGAGCGTGGCCTCCTCGAAGGCGCGGCCGACCAGCTGGAAGCCGAAGGGCACGTGGTCTTTCGATATGCCCGACGGAATGGTCAGCACCGGGCTTCCGGTCGAGTCGTAGATGCAGGTGCGCGAGACCAGCTTGGTCAGGCCATCGGGCTCGGCGCAAAGCCGGTCGAAGGCGCTGACCGTCGGCACCATCCCCGCCGTGATCGGCGCGATGATCAGGTCGACCTCCTCGAAGACCTCGGCGAGGTCCCCTGCATGCTTGCGGCGGGTGACCGTGGCGCGTGCGTAGTCGACGCCGCTGACCGCCCGGCCGGCATCGAGGAAGCCGCGGAAGACCATGCTGTAGCCTTCCTTCTTGGCGGGATAGGTCGCATCGTGCGCCATCGCCGCTTCGACCGCGCAGATCACGCCCCAGGCGGCGATCGCCGCGTCGCTCGGTGGCAGCTTGATCGCCTTCACCTCGGCGCCCTGCTCGCGCAGCAGCTTCACCGCCTCGGCGATCGCGCCGGCGATGGGCTTCGCGACCCCCTCGCTGCAGTAGGCTTCGTCGTAGCCAATGCGCAGGCCCTTCACCCCGGCGGCCGAGGCGACGAGGTAGTCGGGCACCGGGGCGGCGCTGCTGGTCGGATCGGCGGCGTCGCGGCCAGCGATCGCGCCGAGCATCGCGGCCGCGTCCTCGACCCGGCGGGTCATCGGGCCGATGTGGTCGAGCGTGTCGGAGAGCGCGGCCACGCCGTTGCGGCTGACACGCCCCCAGGTCGGCTTGATGCCGACGATGCCGTTGGCGTTGGAGGGGAAGCGGATCGAGCCGCCGGTATCGCTGCCGAGCGAGCCGTAACAGAGGCCGGCGGCCGTGGCGGCGCCGGAGCCGCTGGACGAGGCGCCGCTCCAGAGGTCCTTGCGCCAGGGATTGACCGGCGGCTTCACCTCGGGGTGATGCAGAGCGAGCGCGCCCTCGGTCAGGTGCAGCTTGCCGAGGATGACCGCGCCGGCGTCGCGCAGGCGGGTGACGACCGTCGCGTCCTTCTTCGCCTTCCTCGTGCGGAACATCGGGATGCCCGCCGTGGTCGGCGTTCCCGTCATGTCGCAGAGGTCCTTCACCGCGACCGGCACGCCGTGCAGCGGCCCACGCGATCGGCCCTTCTTCAGCTCGGCGTCGCGCGCCTTTGCCTCGGACAGCGCTTGCTCGGGCAATACCAGGGCATAGGAGCCGATCCGCGGATCGATCCTCGCGATGCGATCCAGCAGGTGCTGCGTGACCTCCACCGAGCTCGTTTCGCGGCTGGCGATCTTCCGGCCGACCTCGACCGCACCCTGGTAGGCGATGTCGCTGCTCATCCTTCTCCTCCCCGTCAGCGGCGTGCCTGGAAGCGCTGTCGCAGGTCGCGCTTCAGGATCTTGCCGTAGTTGTTCTTGGGCAGACTGGCTTCGAAGAGATAGTCGCGCGGCCGCTTGAAGCGTGCGAGCCGTTCCAGGCAGAGGCGGTCAAGCGCCGCGGCGTCGACGCTCTGCCCCTCGCGCGCGACGACGAAGGCGACCACGGCCTCGCCCCACTCGGGGTCGGGGCGGCCGACCACGGCGGCCTCCAGCACGGCCGGGTGGCGCAACAGCACTTCCTCGACCTCGCGCGGATAGATGTTGGAGCCGCCGCTGATGATCATGTCCTTGGAGCGGTCGAGCAGCGTCAGGAAACCCTCCCGGTCCAGGCTGCCGATGTCACCGGTGTGCAGCCAGCCTCCGCGCAGGGTCTCCGTCGTGGCGGCCGGGTTCTGCCAATAGCCCCGCATCACCACGTCGCCGCGCACCAGCACCTCGCCGGGCACGCCCGCCGGCAGCGGCCTGTCGTCCTCGCCGGCCACCAGAATCTCCACGTCGCTGCGCGCGATGCCGACCGAGGCGAGGCGCTCGCGGAAGCGGGGGTGGGCCGTGTCGGCATGCATGGCGCGTGAAAGGCAGGTGATGGTCATGGGGCTTTCGCCCTGGCCGTAGATCTGCACCAGTTTCGGCCCGAAGAGCGAGAGCGCGCGCTCGGTGTCGGCCACGTACATGGGTCCGCCGCCGTAGCAGATCAGCTTCAGATTGGTCGTGTCGCCGCCGGCCGCCGGGCTGTTCATCAGCCGCACCACCATCGTGGGCGCGGCGAAGAGCATCAGGCCGCGATGATGCTGCATCAGCTCGAAGACCTCGGCGGCATCGAAGCCCGCCGATTCTGGAATCACGTTGTTCGCCGCCTTGGCGACGTGCGCCAGGCCATAGAGCCCGGAACCGTGCGACATCGGCGCGGCGTGCAGGATCGCATCCTCGGGCGTCGTGCCGTCGATGTCCGCGTAGTAGCTGAGCGTCATCACCAACAGGTTGCGGTGCGTCAGCGTCGCGCCTTTCGGCCGCCCGGTGGTACCGCTGGTGTAGAAGAGCCAGGCCGGTTCGCCGCCGTCGCGGTGTGCGATCGGCAGGGCCTCGGCCGACGCGAAGACGTCGTCGCGCCCGGCGATCAGGACGCGCTCCAGGCCTCGCACTTGCCCGGCCAGGCTCTCGACGCCGGTGGCGAGCTTTTTGTCGGTCACTGCGGCACGGCTGCCGGAATTTTCCAGGATGTAGGCGAGCTCGTCACGGTGCAGCTTGGCATTCATCGGGACGGCCACCAAGCCGGCATGCCAGATGCCGAAGAGCCACTCGTAGAACGCCGGAGCGTTGTTCATCGCGAGGGCGACGCGATCGCCGGCGCCGAGGCCGAGCTCGCTGCGCAGCGCCCCCGCGATCCGGGCGGCCCGCGCCGCCAGGCCCGCGTAGTCGTGGACCAGGGTCCGGCCAACCGTCAGCGCCGGGTTGGCGGGAAAGCTCAACGCGGACTTCTGCAGCAGAGCGGCGATGTTCACGGGATGCAGGGACCTCGACTGGCCGAGCGAACTATAGGCAGCGGGCAAGGCTCGACAAGAGTTAACTGTTGACAGATTCCGAGGCAGGCGACAGCGTCCGCCCGGCGAGCGAAATGCGGCCGCTGCCTCCGCCGCAGCCTATGCTTCCATCGAGCGACGGGTGCCGGCAAGCGGCGGGGAAGGGCTGGAGCGATGGCGGACGGGATCACGGTCGAGCGGCAGGGCGCCGTATGGCTGGTCACCATAGACCGCTCGGCGAAGATGAACTCGCTCGACTTCGCGGCGCACGAGGCGCTGGTGCGGATCTGGCAGGACTTCGCCGCGGACGACAGCGCCCGCGTGGGCGTGATCACCGGTGCCGGAGACGAGGCCTTCTGCGCCGGGGCCGATCTCAAGACCTACACCATGGCCTTCGCGACCACGCCGGCACCGGCCTTCCGCGAGCGTTACGTGGAGGGCCGGGGTCTGGGCGGCATCACGCGCGGTCTCGACATCGACAAGCCCCTGCTCGCGGCGGTCAACGGCTATGCCATCTCCGGCGGGCTGGAGATCTCGCTCGCCTGCGACCTGCGTTTCTGTTCGCCCGGGGCTCGCTTTGGCCTGCAGGACTCCAAGTGGGGTTTCCACGCCTGCGACGGCGGCCTGGTGCGCCTGCCGATGATCGTCGGCCTCGGCAACGCCATGGAAATGATCCTGTCCGGCGAGCAGATCGACGCCGAGCATGCGCTGCGCATCGGCTTGGTGAACCGCATCTGGCCGCAGGCGGAGCTCGTCGCCCGCACGCTGGATTATGCCCAGATGCTGGCGAGCCGCGCGCCGCTGGCACACCGCTTCGCCAAGCAGACCATGCGGCGCAACGTGGGTTTGCCCTTCGCCGAGGCGCTGAAGGCAGAGATCCGCTCGTTCCACGATCTCGGCTCCTCGGCGGACTTGGCCGAGGGCACGGCCGCTTTCCGCGAACGACGGCCTGCGCGCTTCCTGGGGCGCTGATGGCGCTCGGCGAACCGGTCCGCCGCGTCGAAGACGAACGCTTCCTGCAGGGCAAGGGGCGCTACTGCGAGGACATCCTCCTGCCCGGCATGGTCCATGCCGTCTTCGTGCGCTCGCCCGTGGCACATGCGGAGATCACGAGGCGCGACCTGAGGGCTGCGCGCGCGATGGCGGGCGTGCTTGCGGTCTACGACGATGCCGATGTGCGGCGCTGGGAGCTCGGCGCCCTGCCTTGCATCATGCGACCCGAGCCGAAGCCGGGCACCGAGCTGGCCCTGCCGCCCCGCTGGGCGCTGGCGCGCGAGCGTGTGCGCCATGCCGGCGAGGCTGTCGCCATGGTCGTGGCCGAGACCGTCGAGCAGGCGCGGGATGCTGCCGAGCGCATCCAGATCGATTACGAAGCGCTGCCCGTCGTGGTCGATGCGCGCGTGGCCGGGGAGGAGGGCCAGCCGCAGTTGCACGAAGCCGCGCCCGGCAACCTCGCGGTCGACTGGGAGCAGGGCGACCGCGCGGCCGTGGAGGCCGCGCTCGCCACTGCCGCCCACCGGGTCCGCCTGACCGTCGCGAACAATCGCCTGATCTGCAATCCGCTGGAGCCGCGCGGCGCCGTCGGTGACTGGGACCGCCGCGCAGAGCGCCTGGTGCTCTACACGGGGAGCCAGGGCGTGCACCTGCTGCGCGCAGCCCTGGCCGAGCAGATTTTCCGCCTGCCGCAGAGTGCGTTGCGGGTCGTGACCGACGACGTCGGCGGCAGCTTCGGCATGAAGATGTATGTCTACCCCGAGCAGGTCATGGTGCTGGCCGCCGCCCGGGCGCTCGGCCGGCCGGTGAAGTGGATCTGCGAGCGGGCCGAGGGCTGCCTCACCGACTCCCAAGGTCGAGATCTGCAGAGCGACGCCGAACTCGGGTTGGATGCCGAAGGGCGCTTCCTGGCGCTCAGGGTCGAGAGTTGCGCCAACCTCGGCGCCTATCTTTCCAGCTTCGGCCCCTTCATCCCGACCGCTGGCGGCACGCGCGCACTGGCAGGGCCTTATCGGACGTCCTTGATCTACGTCGGCGTGAAGGCGCGCTTCACCAACACCGCGCCGACCGATGCCTACCGTGGCGCCGGCCGGCCGGAGATGGCCTTCCTGCTGGAGACCCTGGTCGATCGCGCCGCCCGGCAGCTTGGCCTCGATCGCGCGGACCTGCGCCGGCGCAACCTGATTGCACCGGAAGCGATGCCCTATCGCAGCGGCATGGGACTGACCTACGACAGCGGCGACTTCCCGCGAACGCTGCAGCTGGCCACCGAGCGCATCGGCTGGGCGGGTTTCGAAGCGCGACGCGACGCGGCTCGTGCCCGAGGGCGTCTGGCCGGCATTGGTCTTGCCATGTACGTCGAGCCCTGCGGCGGCGGGCGCGATCAGCGGGCAGAGATCCGGCTGCAGCCGGACGGAACGATGACCGCGCTGCTCGGCTCGCAGTCGACCGGCATGGGCCACGAGACGGCCTACGCGCAGATCCTGGCCGAGCGCCTGGGCGCACCGCTCTCCGCCATCCGCGTCATCCAGGGTGACAGCGACCTGGTTTCCTTCGGTCGCGGCACCAGCGGCTCGCGCTCGATCCCGATCGGCGGCAACGCGCTGGCCGCCGCTGCGGACAGGGTGCTGGCGAAGGCCCGCGAGATCGCCGCGCACCACCTGGAGGCCGCAACCGCCGATCTGGAGTTCGGCAATGGCCGCTTCACCGTCGTCGGCACCGACCGCAGCATCACGCTCCAGGAGATCATCCGCCTCAGCTTCGAGCCGCGCGCGCTCCCACCCGGCATGGAAGCGGGGCTCGACAGCCGCTGCGACTACTACGCGGAGGCGGTGACCTTTCCCAACGGCTGCCATGCCTGCGAAGTAGAGATCGATCCGGAGACCGGCGTCGTGCGGCTTTCGCGCTACCTCGTGGTGGATGACTTCGGCCGCGTGCTGAACCCGTTGCTGGTCGAGGGCCAGGTGCACGGCGGTCTGGCGCAGGGAATCGGCCAGGCGCTGCTCGAGCAGGCGGTCTACGACCCGCAGAGCGGGCAGCTGCTGAGCGGCAGCTTCCTCGACTATGCCATGCCACGTGCCGACGAGCTGCCGACCTTCCAGGTCGGGCGCATCGAGGTGCCCTGCACGACCAATGGCCTGGGCGTGAAAGGTTGCGGCGAAGCCGGCGCCATGGGCGCGCCGCCCGCGATCATGAGCGCCGTGCGCGACGCGCTGGCGCCCCTCGGGATAGCCGATATCTCGATGCCGGCGACGCCGCTGCGCGTCTGGCAGGCGATCGCTGCAGCAAAGCGGGAGGCTGGAGGCTGAGCATGGCTGAGGAGCGCAGCGACGTCATCGTGGTCGGGCACGGCATTGCCGGCTTGGCAACGGCGGTGAGCGCACTGGAGCAGGGGCTGAGCGTCACCCTCCTCGA
>DATEDK010000315.1:0-2084 GCA_035281685.1 Kiloniellales bacterium
ACCACGACGCCGGCGTCGCCTGGTCCTCGCGCGCCGGGATGAAGCGCAGCGTGAAGGCCGGGCCGACCTTGCGGCCGAGCCCCGTGCGCAGCGGCAGGGCGCCGCGCAGCCAGACGTTGCGGAGGCCCTTCTTCAAGAGGAGCGTGGTGAGCGTCGCGGTCGAGACCGAACCCAGGATCGCGCGCGCTTGGTCGGAGAGCGGCATGGAAGGACCTTTCGTCTTAGTTCCCCTCCACCACGCGCAGCGTGGGGGAGGGTTAGGGAGGGGGTGGAGACGAAGCAGCTCGAAAGTCGACACCCCCTCCCCAACCCTCCCCCATCCTTCGGATGGGAGAGGGAGTACCTACTCCAGCTTCAGGTCCTGGAAGAAGTCGTTGCCCTTGTCGTCGATGACGATGAAGGCGGGGAAGTTCTCCACCTCGATGCGCCAGATCGCCTCCATGCCGAATTCGGGAAAAGCGACGGTCTCGACCTTCCTGATGCAGTCCTGCGCCAGGCGCGCCGCGGGGCCGCCGATCGAGCCCAGGTAGAAGCCGCCGTGCTTCCGGCAGGCCTCGCGCACCTGCTTGCCGCGGTTGCCCTTGGCCAGCATGACGAGCGAGCCGCCCGCCGCCTGGAACTGGTCGACGAAGGAGTCCATGCGGCCGGCCGTGGTCGGCCCGAAGGAGCCCGAGGCGTAGCCCTTCGGCGTCTTCGCCGGGCCGGCGTAGTAGATCGGATGGTTCTTGAAGTAGTCGGGCAGGCCCTCGCCGGCCTCCAGCCGCTGGCGCAGCGCCTGATGCGCCAGGTCGCGCGCCACGATCATCGGCCCGCTCAGCGACAGCCGCGTCCGGATCGGGTGCCGGCCGAGCTCGGCCAGGATCTCGCGCATCGGCCGCCGGAGATCGATCTCGACCACCTCGCCCGCGAGCTTTGCCTCGTCGATCTCCGGCAGGAAGCGCGCCGGATTGTGCTCCAGCTCCTCGAGGAAGACGCCCTCGCGCGTGATCTTGCCCAGTGCCTGGCGGTCGGCCGAGCAGGAGACGCCGATGCCGATCGGCAGGCTGGCGCCGTGCCGCGGCAGGCGGATGACGCGCACGTCGTGGCAGAAGTACTTGCCGCCGAACTGCGCGCCGATGCCGAGCCCCTGCGCGGCGGCGAAGAGCTTCTCTTCCATCTCCAGGTCGCGATAGGCGTGGCCCGCTTCGGAGCCCCGGGTCGGCAGGTTGTCGAGGTAGCGGCAGCTCGCGAGCTTCACGGTCTTGAGGTTGAGCTCGGCCGAGGTGCCGCCGATCGCCACGGCCAGGTGATAGGGCGGGCAGGCCGCGGTGCCGAGGTGGCGCAGGCGCTCCTCGATGTAGGGCAAGAGCTTGTCCGGCGCCAGCACCGAGGGCGTCGCCTGATAGAGGAAGGATTTGTTGGCCGAGCCGCCGCCCTTGGCGATGAACAGGAACTTGTAGGCCTCCTCGCCTTCGGCCTGGATCTCGATCTGCGCCGGCAGGTTGGTGCGGGTGTTGCGCTCTTCGAACATCGAGAGCGGCGCCAGCTGGCTGTAGCGCAGGTTCTTCTTCAGGTAGGCGTCGAGCACGCCCGCCGCGAGCGCGGCCTCGTCGCGCCCGTCGGTGAAGACGAGCCGGCCCTTCTTGCCGAGGATCAGCGCGGTGCCGGTGTCCTGGCACATCGGCAGGATGCCGCCCGCCGCGATGTTCGCGTTCTTCAGGAGGTCGAAGGCGACGAAGCGGTCGTTCGGCGAGGCCTCGGGATCGTCGAGGATCTTCGCCAGCTGCTGCAGGTGTCCGGGGCGCAGCAGGTGATTGATGTCGATGAAGGCCTGCTCGGCGAGGAGCCGCAGCGCGGCTGCCTCGACCTTGAGCACGGTCTCGCCCTCGAAGTGCTTCTCGCTGACGCCCGCCGAGGTCAGCTTGCGGTAGGGCGTGCTGTCCGGACCGAGCGGAAAGAGCGGTGACGCCGGCGGCAGATCGTCAAGCGGCAGGTCGAGCATCGCCCTCTCCCTCGAGACCTCTGCGAAAACTTGAGCTAAGCGATCTCGTCATCCCGAACGCGCTGCAGCACGAAGTGCTGCTGCGCTGATCCGGGACCTTCTG
>DATEDK010000316.1:0-4938 GCA_035281685.1 Kiloniellales bacterium
GCCCAGGAGCAGGCGTTTGCCATCCGGCGAGGCGCGGTAGTAGCAGTGCCGCGCGCGCGTCTCGACGATCATGCGACCGCCCGGGATCAGCGCGCGGACGCGGTTCTCGCCCAACTCCTCGGTCGCGATCAGGTAGCTCGCCGCCGGCACCACGCGCTTCGAGAAGAAGGGCGTGCCGGCCTTGGTGTAGCCGTTGGTGGCGACGATGACTTCGCCCGCCTCGACCGTGCCGCGCGGCGTGGCCAACCGGTGCTTGCCGCCGGCGCTCTCGATCGACTGCACCGGGGCATGGCCGAACACCTGGGCGCCCGCCGCCTCGGCACGCTCGAGCAGGCCGCGGTGGAACAGGCCAGGATGCAGGCCGCCGTGCCGATGGAAGATGCAGCCGCCGTGATAGTGCGTGGTCGCCACCTCGTCGGGCACCCGCTCCTTCGGCACCATCGTGGCATCCAGCCCGATCTCGCGCTGCAGAGTGTCGAGCTCGCGCTGCATGGCTTCGTAGTGCGCCCGACTCCAGGCGCCGCGGAAGCGGCCGCTGCGGCGGAAGTGGCAGGCGATGGCTTCGCGTTCGATCAGACCGGTCGTGTAGGCCAGCGCGTCGTTGCCTTCCTGCAGCAGGCGGCGCGCGAGCGGTGCGCCGAAGCGCTCGCTGGCGGCGGCGAAGCCGACGCGATGGCCGGAGCCGATCATGCCGCCGTTGCGGCTGCTGGCGCCCTCGCCCGGGCGCTGCGCGTCCAGCACGGCGACGGCACGCCCTGCTCGCGCCAGGGTCAGGGCCGCGGAGAGGCCCGTATAGCCGCCACCGACGATGGCGACGTCGATCGACGCGGGCAGCGGCTGAGCGCGCTCCTGCAGCGGGGCGGCCTCCCACCACCAGGGAGTGGTGACGACGCTCCCGGCCGCCATCAGACGGGCCACTCCACGATGTGATCCTCGAGCTCTTCCTCGGGCACCTTGCGCTCGGTGACGACACGGCCGGCCACCGAGATGCCGGCAGCGCGGACGGTTTCCGGATCGCCCGAGACCAGCGGATGCCACCAGTAGAGCGGCTTGCCCTCATAGAGCAGGCGATAGGCGCAGGTCGACGGCATCCAGCCGAGCTGCCCCAGATTGTCCGGCGTCAAGCGCACACAGTCCTTCACCCGCCGGTGGCGCCGGGGATAGTCGCTGCAGCGGCAGCTTTCCAGATCGAGCAGGCGGCAGGCGACGTCGGTGTAGGCGACCTTGCCGCCGTCTTCGTCGGCGAGCTTGAGGAGACAGCAGCGGCCGCAGCCGTCACAGAGCGACTCCCACTCCGCCGCGGTCATCTCCGACAGCGACTTGCTCTCCCAGAAGGGCCGCTTGTCTGCAGCGCGCGCTTTCATGCCAGGATGCGACCCTCGAAGGGATTGCGGCCGAGACGATCCTCGACCTCCACCACCCAGAGGTCCGGGTCCCGCTTGACCGCGCGGTCGATGTAGGCCTGCGCCTCTTCCTCGCCGACCAGACGACCGGCGAGCGCCGGCATCCAGCCGCGCCGGCCCTCGAGGTCGCGCGCCTCGGTCAGCAGGAGCGACCCGGCTTCCAGGCGGTTCAGGCGCAGCAACACCATGCCGCCGACCTTCTCGCCGCGGCGCGCCACGACCGCCGGGATCCCCTCGCCGTTGCAGCGGCGGACCTCGGCCATCACCCAGAGATGCGTGGGAAGGCGGTCAAGCATGGCGCTCCGGCACTCTGCCTCAGCAGAGGCGGTCGGCAAAGGGCCGTGCCCGCGCCTAGTAGAGCAGTTGCGGGTCGGCCTCCGGCGGTGGCTCGCTGGGCGCGTTCAGCGGCACGCCGTCGCTGAAGAGATCGCGCTCCACGTCCGAACCGATGCCGCTGGTCGCCGGGCGCGGCGCGACGCCCGCGAGCTCGGAGCCGCCGGCCATCAGGTCGGCAATGCTGATGTCGACGCCGGTCGCCTCATCGGTGGCCGAATGTGTTTCCGCCACGGTGATCAGGGTCGACGGCTGCGCCGGCTGAGCCTGCTCGAAGGGCGCCCAGGGCGGGCGCCACTCGCGCGCCGCGGCGGACCCCATCGTCGTCATGACGCCAAGAGACAGCAGAACGGCGGCGGCCCCCTGGATCTTCGCGCCCCTCCCCCGCTCCGCAATGCCGGCAGTCCGGCGGTCAGGCAAGAATCACCTCGACTTGCTCCGCGGTGACCATCGCGCTCGACTCGTTGTGCGCGTAGACGCTGACCGACTTCGCCGGATCCTCGGACACCAGGAACCAGTCGCCCACCAGGTTGAGCTTGTCATCGCCGTCGCCGCGAACCAGCAGGCTGTGCGAGGCATCGGCCCTGGCGAGCACCGCATCGAGATCCATCGTGACGTTCTGCTGGCCCTGCATCAGCTTGACCATGCCCGGCAGATAGTTGCCGCCGCTGGGCAGGCTGGCACCGTTGCCGATGCTGGCTGTCCCCGGATCGTCTTCTCCATCGCCCGGATCGATCGGCTCGCCGCCGACACTACCGACGACGATCGGATTGCCCGCCTTCGAGAGGCTGCTGATGCCCTGAGCGCCTTCAGCGCCGAAGAGGTCGTAGTCGATCACCTGCCGTGCGGCGCCGTCGAGGTCGGCCGTCTGCGCCGATGGCGCGTCTTTGCCAAGCTCGAAGCCAAAGAGATCCTTGTTCTGCAGGGACAGCACCGACACGCCGATGTTGCCGAAAGCGTGGTCGACAAAGTCGGGGGTGGTGGCGACAGACCTGTGCTGCTCGGGTTGCCCTTCCACTGCCTGCTGTGGCTCGGTCGCTGCCACCGGGGCCGAGTCCTCGGCGGTCGCGCTGGCAAGCAGGAGTTCGTAGACATTGGCGCTAGCGGCCTTGGCCGCCGCGCTGTCGACCGCGGCCGCGCCTTCGAGGCGCACCATCGCCAGAAGCTCGGCCATCGCCGACTGCCAGGAGAGCTCGTGGGCGACTGCCGACAGACTGAAGGGTTCGTGCGCCGGGCTCGCGGCCGCTGTCGCTCCGACCGGCCCGGCCGCATCGACCGGCTCGGGCAGGAGCAACGGCAGGACGAGGCCGACGATCTTGGGGTCCGAGGCAAGGCCCTGGGCGAGCTGCGGCGCCTCCGCGACGCGCAGTGCCAGGTCCGCACGATCGATCTGCCTGGCCGCCTCCTCGCTCACGCCCCTGGGCCTCTTCGCAAGTCAGGAATCGCCTTCAGGTAGAAGTGTGTCAGTTGTACATAAGTAAGTCTATAGTAAGGATATTTTAGTCTTTTAGGCTAAACAGAAGATCGGGTGTTGCAGCCCACAGTTGCGTGGCGCCGCTTGGGCTGGACCGCCGAGGTCGCGGGCTATAGCACGGGCCATGGCCCGCATCGAGCCCAATCCCAGTTTGCGCTACCAGTCCTTGATGCGCATCTATGCGCGGCTGCACCTCGACGGCGATCCGGTGAACAAGCTGCCGGCCGAGAAGGTCTTCGACGGGCGCAACCTGGACCCGCACATCGAGGTCGTCCGTCAGCTCTGCCGCCGCTTCCAGGCGAAGAGCGCGCTCGACTACGGCAGCGGCAAGGCACTCGCCTACGAAGGCACCAAGGTGAAGACAGAGGACGGCAGGGAAATCCAGGGCCTACAGGCGTTCTGGGGTTTGCAGAGCATGAGCCTCTACGATCCGGCGCTGGCGCAATTCGCCGACCTGCCGGAGGGTACCTTCGACGCGGTGCTGGCGACCAACGTGCTCGAATACACGCCTCCGGAGGACATCGACTGGGTGCTGAGCGAGATCGTCGCCTACGCCCGCCGCTTCGTCTTCATCACCATCGCCTGCTACGCCTCGCCCTGGAATCTGCCGGGCGGCGGCAACTACCACGCCACGGTGGCGAGCGCCGGCTGGTGGACCGATCGCCTGCTGACCGCGCACGTCGAGAACGGTCCGCGCATCTTCGCCTTGCTGTTCGACAATCCGAATCACCGGGTCATGGCGGAGATCTAGCCCGCCCATTCCGCCCGCACGGTGGCGTCGGCTTCGCCTGGCAGCCGACGGCTGCGTTCCTCGTCGAACGCTGCCGCAGCGGCCAGGCGGCGCAGGGCCCAGACCGCCGCACCGCGCACCACCGCCGACTCGTGGTCGAGCAGGGGGCGCACCGCCGCGAGCGCGCCGACCTCGCCGCTGTTGCCCAGCGCGATCAGCACATTGCGCAGGAAGCGGACATGGCCGATGCGTTTCACCGCGGAGCCAGCGAAGCGTCGGCGGAACGCGGCATCATCCAGTGCGGCGAGCTCGCTCAGCGGCGGCGAGACGAGATCGGCGCGCGCAGCGAGCTTCGCCTCGCGACTGGCGGCCGCGAAGCGGTTCCAGGGACAGACGGCAAGACAATCGTCACAGCCGAAGATTCGGTTACCGAGCGCCAGTCTGAATTCGGCCGGGATCGGCCCCTCGTGCTCGATGGTGAGATAGGAGATGCAGCGCCGCGCATCGAGCTGGAAGGGCGCGGGAAAGGCATTGGTCGGGCAGACGTCGAGGCAGGCATGGCAGCTGCCGCAGTGCTCCTCCTCGGCTGTGTCCGGCGGCAGGTCGAGATCGGTCAGCAGCACGCCCAGGAAGAACCAGTTGCCGAGCTGGCGCGACAGCAGGTTCGTGTGCTTGCCCTGCCAGCCGAGGCCTGCCGCCTGCGCCAGCGGCTTTTCCATCAAGGGCGCGGTATCGACGAAGACCTTCACCTCGGCGCCGAGGCGGCTTGCGGCGAACTGCGCGAGATGCTTCAGGCGGCCCTTGATCAGCTCGTGGTAGTCGCGGTTGCGCGCGTAGACCGAGAGATTGCCGACGGCCGGCCGGTCGAGGTTTGCCAGGGGCGGCTCCTGCGGCGTGTAGTTCTGCGCCACCACGACCGCGGTTTTCGCCGCCGGCCAGAGCGCCGTCGGTGAGGCGCGCCTGTCGGCCTTCTCTTCGAGCCAGGCCATGGTCCCGTG
>DATEDK010000317.1:0-9316 GCA_035281685.1 Kiloniellales bacterium
AACAGCCGGCGCTGGCGGATCACCGCGTGCTGGCTGCGTGGGATGTGGTGCTTTACCGCATAGGCGAGCGGCGCCAGCTTCTCGCGCGAGGAGGCGAGGTCGAAGCCATGCCGCGGCCCGCGCGCCATCGAGGAGATCACCGCGCTCTTGTAGAGGCCCTGCGCATCCAGCACGAGATCGTAGGTCTCGGTCCGGATCTCGCGCTTGAAGGCGGCAAGCGATCCGCCGAAGAGGCCCTTCAGCGGACGGAAGCGCCAGCGGCGGTAGTTGACGGTGATCACCCGGCGCACGCTCGGGTGCCAGGCCGGGATTTCCTTGAGGCCCTCTTCCACGACCCAGTCGACGCTGAGATCGGGGATCGCGCGCTGCGCGTCGGTCAGCGCGGGGAAGCAATGCAGCAGATCGCCGATGGACGAGGTCTTGATCAGCAGCAGCTTCATGGGTGGTGCGCCGCCTGGTCCAGGATCGGCGCCAGACGTTCGCTGACGACGCGCGGCGACAGCTCCTCCAGGCATTTGTGGTGGACCAGGGGGCAGCGGCGAGCGTGGCACGGGCGACAATCCAAATCCAGCGCGAGCACCGTAGCATCGGCGGCAAGTGGGGGGGTCAGCGCCGGATCGCTCGGACCGAAGAGCGCGACCAGCGGCCGGCCGAGCGCGGCCGCGAGGTGCATCAGCCCGGAGTCGTTGGCGACCACCGCTTTGGCCGCGGCGAGCAGGGCGGCGGCCTGGGTCAGCGTGGTGCGGCCGACCAGGTTCTGCACCCGCTCGACCGCGACGCCCTCGCTCAGTGCGGCGACCAATGCATCGGCCGCCGGCCGATCGCCCGGGCCTCCGAAGAGCTGCACCTGGCCGCCGACCGCGATCCAGTGCCGCGCTACCAGAGCGAAGTGGCGCGCCGGCCAGCGCTTGGCGGGGCCATACTCGGCACCGGGACAGAGCGCCAGCAGGGGCCGGCCGGAGGGTGGCAGGCCGAGCGCTTCCCGGGCGGCGTCGCTGGCGCCGGGCGGCAGGCGCAGATGGGGCGGCTCGACCGGCGGCGGCGGCTCGCCGGGCGGCACCGCAAGCGCCACGAAGCGGTCGACCGTGCGCTGTGCCCGCTTGTCGTTCAGCCGCGCGTCGGTCAGCAGCGCGCTCCGCCCCTCGCCGCGATAGCCGCTGCGCTGGCGGATGCCGGCGGCGCGCAGCGGCAGCGCCGCCTTGAAGCTGCCGGGCAACACGATGCCGCGATCGAAGCCGCGCCGCCTGAGCTGGCGGCCGTAGCGCCAGCGGGCCACCAGGCGGGTCTGGCCGTGCTCGAACGGCAGCGCCAGGGCCTCGTCCACCTCCGGCATCAGGTCGAGCAGCGGGCGCGTGAAGTCGGGCGCCGCGACGGCCAGGAAGGCTCGAGGGTCGCGCCGCTTCAGCGCCTTGAACAGACTCTGCGCCAGGATCATGTCGCCGACCCAGGCCGGGCCGATCACCAGGATGCGCTGCCCCGCTATGCGTTCCCCTGTCCCTGTTGCGGCCATCTAGAAGCTGGCCTCGAGCCGCGCGCCGACCGCCGGATGGTCGGAGGCGCCCATCTCGCAGCGCCATTGCTCGGCCAGGGTGAAGCCTGCGGCGACGATCCAGTCTATGCCGATCGGCGCCTCGCCTTCGAGGGGGCCGGTGGTCGCCACCAGCGTGGGATCGGCACCCCAGGCCGCGACGACCGGGTGGTCGGCACCGGCGTTGAGATCGCCCAACAGGATTTTCGGTGCCGGCAGGGCGGCGAAGCGCTCGGCCACGAAGGCGAGCTGCAGATCGCGGTCGGGTCCGTTGTCGATGTGCGTCACCAACAGCGTGACCGAGCGCCCGCGCCAGTCGAAGGTCACGGTGACCAGCCCGCGCCTGGCCTTCGCCTGGCCATAGGGCAGCGGCTCGTTCTTCCAGGAGGTGGACGGCAGGTCGCTCAGCACGGCGTTGCCGAAGTGCTCGCGCCACCAGCGCAGCTCGCTGGGCCCGAAGACCCAGGCCTGGCCGAGCTCTTGCGCCAGCGCGTGTGCCTGGTCGGCGCCGCCGACCTCGTTCAGGCCGGCGAGCTCGGCGCGCTCCAGGCAGGCGGCGGTGCGCAGGAGGTCGGTCTCGCCGTCCGGCCCCTCGCCGCGGTCGATGTTGAACTGCACGACGTTGAGGTCGCGATCCTCGGCGGTCAGGCCGGGTGCCTCGCCGGCAAGCGCAGTGCCGCTGCTGGCCGGCACGGCGCGGCGCTGACTGCCGTCCAGCACCAGCACGCCCGCGCCCAGCGTGGCCAGGAGGATCAGGACCAGGTGGCCCTTCTTCAGTCTCACGGTTTCAGCCGCACGTGCCGAGCGGCTGCTGCGAGAGGACGTAGCGCATGCGGATCTCGCGGTTGGGCAGGCCGGCGAGGCGCGGCGTGTGCGGCACCTCGAAGCTGCGCAGCGGGATGTCCTGCATCGGCGGCAGCGAGATGCCGTGCTCGGCGATGTACTGCTCGAAGAGCCTGCGGTCGAGCTTGCGCATGTCCTCGTGCCAGATCACCAGGCAGGGCCCGGTTCCGGCGCTGGACGGCGGCACCACCTCGGGATAGTGCGAGGTGACGATGCGAGTGTCCGGGAAGGCGACGCGGAAGTTGCCGGCCACGTAGTTGTCGCCGGCGAGGATGGTGCCGCCGCCGGCATAGCCCTGCTCGCGCAGGTGCTGCGCCACGTCGGGGTAGGGCGCCTGCATGCGGCAGACCTTGCAGAAAGCGGGCCCCGCCTCGATGTGCTGGAAGCGGGCCTGCACGACGACAACGATCAGGAGCGCGAAGAGCACCCAGGTCCATCGCATCGAGGCCGGCTTCAGCCCGAAGCGCTCCAGCCGCCAGAAGAAGAGCAGCGCGAAGGGCACCGTCGCCGGATAGACCCGGTAGTTGTCGATCGAGTGGATCTGCAGCACCACGGCCGCGGCGACGAAGCCGGCCACGGTCAGCGGCAGGTAGGCCCAGAGCACGCGCCCGACCGCATCCTCCTTGACCGTGCCGGGCGGCAGCGGACGCAGCGAGTAGTAGAAGAGGATGAAGAAGCAGACCCAGAAGGGGAAGGTAGCCAGCACGAAGGCGATCAGTGCCTTGAGAGCGCGCAGCCACCCGGGATTGAGCCGCTCGGGCGACTGGTAGTCCTGCAGGATCGCCTGGGCGCGTTCGAGGAGCGGCGCCCAGTGCTCGTAGAGCCAATAGGCATAGGGGCTGACGATCACGGCCGCCACCAGCAGCGCGAGGCCGAAGCCCCAGTGGAGCCAGAGCCGCCAACCCTGCGGCGCCGCCAGGAGGGCCAGCAGAAGGGCGAGCGCGCCGATGCCGAAGTAGCCGGAGGAGAGCAGGCCCAGACCCAGCGCCGCGCCCAGCGCCAGATAGTGCAGCAGGCGCCGCTCGCGCAGCAGCCTGAGCGCGGCCCAGACCAGCGCCATCATGCAGACCGTGGCGAGGATGCCGTAGGTGTCTGCTTCGTGCAGGCGCCAGCCGATCGGGTAGAAGGTCATCGGCGAGAGACCGGCGACCACCTGCAGGCGCGGATCGGCCAGCACCTGCCGTCCCGCGAAGTAGGTGAAGACGTGGATGCCGAAGACCAGCGCGTACTTCACCAGCCCGACGGTGAAGACCGTCGGCCCGAAGGCCTGGACCGCCAGCCAGGTGATCCAGGTGTAAAGCGGGGTCTGCTCGTAGGAATAGCCGGCCGCGAGGCTCTGCGCGAAGAAGAGCTGGTCGACATCGTCGGTGCCGACCGTGGCGGTCAGTACCGGGCGCAGGGCGACGTGCACGGCCTGCAACGCCAGGATCAGCAGGACGAAGCCGGCGGGCCTGAAGAGGAAGCTGGTTCCTTCGGACTCGCCGAGCTGACCGCCGGTCGTCATCGAGGCGTACAAGCGCTGTTCCTGCCGCTGCGGTGGGGTTCCCTGCGCCTCAATAGCGTCGGGCCTTCCCCAGGGTCAAGGCGACCCCCGGGGACGCGGATCGAGGCCGCGTCCGGCTCGGAACGCGGCGAGAAGGCCCTTGCCTTTTCCGGGCCGGCAGGCACTTTGCGCGAGCATTCCGGGCGGGGGAGGTCCGGCAGGCGATGGACGAAGGCGGGGGTCAGCGCTTCGGCGGATTCTGGGCGGTCCTGGCGGCCCGTTTGGGCTTGCTTTGGTGCGCCTCGGCGGCGCTCTGGCGGGTGGCGCTCTACGTCTATTCGGAGTTCGGCGGCGTGCCGCTCGAGTTGCCGGTTGCCTCGCTCACCTTCATGCCGCTGCCCGACCTGCTCTTCGCTGTCAGCTTCGCGGCGCTGGCCTTGCTGATCGGCCGGCCGCTGGTCGGCTGGCTGGTGGAAACGGTCTTCATCGTCTGCGCGCTGCACGTCGCGGCGCTGGTCAGCTACCAGGTGATCTTCATCGGCTGGACCGGCGGGGCCGCGCTCGGCTTCGACCGCCTGTCGACTTATCTGCACGTGGTGGTCCCCGTGCTGATCTGCTTGGCGATCGACCTGCGCATCGCGCAGCTGCTCTGGCAGCGCTGGCGGCACGGCCGTCGTGCGGCGTTGACGGACCTTCGCTCGCCTACCTAGGCTTCGGGCGTCCGCCCCCCGGAAGGGCGGGCGGGGGTGCCCTTGGCGCTGATCGATCACGCGATCCTGAGGCAACTGCTGCTGATCGGCCTGATCAGCGGCCTCGTGATGATTCTGCTGATGCTGATCGTCAAGGCCGGCGCGCTGCTCGTGCTCGCCGCCTCGACCGGCGTCTCCTGGAACACCGTCGGCTCGCTCCTGGTCTACAACATCCCGGACCTGGCGGCGCAGCTGATGCCGCTGCTGACCTTCGGGACGGTGCTCTGGATCTATGCGCGCGCGGTCGACGACCGCGAGGTGGTGGTGCTGCTTGCCGCCGGCGTCAGCCCGCTGCGCCTGGCGCGGCCGGCGCTGATCTTCGCGGCCCTCACCACGGCGGTCGCCTGGACCATGACCCTCTGGCTGATCCCGCTGTCCTTCGGCGCCTTCAAGGACCGCGAGCACGAGGTCCGCGCCGGCCTTGCCTCGGCGATCCTGCAGGAGGGCACCTTCAACCCGATCGGGCGCAAGCTGGTGCTGTTCTACCGCGAGGGTCAGCTCGGCGGCGTCATGCAGGACGTGCTGTTCTTCGACGCGCGGAACAAGGACAGGCTGCAGACCATCATCGCCGAGCGTGCGTGGATGGACCGCAGCGCCGAGGAGCTGAAATTCCTCTTCGAAAGCGGCAGCATCCAGCAGCGGCCGAACGATGGCTCGAAGCCGGACCTGGTGCAGTTCGAGCGCTTCTCGCTCAGCGCCGATGCGGAGAGCCTCGGTTTCTCCAAACGCGGCGGGCGCGGCATCAACGAGCGCCCGATCGGCGAACTGCTCTTCGCCCAGCCCTCGGCGGAAGAGGCGCATCTCCTGCCGGTGCTGCGCGCGCATGGCCACAACCAGCTGGTGAAGCCTTTGCTCTGCGTGATGATGAGCGGGCTCGCGCTGCTGCTGGTGATGGCGCCGGCACCCGGGCGCCGCGGCGCGCCCTGGTGGCGCTGGCCGGCGGCGCTGACCCTCGGTGCGGGCAGCGAGTGGCTGCTGCTGGCGGCCGTCTCCGCCGCCGAGCGCGACCTGGCGCTGCTGCCGGGAATCTGGATCGCCGCGCTGCTGCCGGGCGGACTCGCCTGGTGGCTCTACCTCAGCGGCTGGCGCGGCCGCGCGCTACGCGCGCCGCGTCTGGCGCGAGGCGTGCTTGCGGCGAAGCGCGCCAGCACCTAGCTGCCGCGCGGCGGCCATCAGGGCCGCCATGCCGAGCTTGCTGCGTCCCGCGCGGCGCGGCCGCATCGCATAGGGCAGCTCGACGATCTTCAGCGGTCCTTCGAGCGTCAGTACGAGATCGAGCAACAGCTTGAAGCCGCCGCCGCTCAATTTCGGGCGGGCCCACTCGAACTGCCGCCGCGGCAGGGCGAAGAACCCGCTCATCGGATCGCTCAGCGACGCGCCGACAGCGCGGCGCGTGAGCGCGGTCGCGGTACGCGACAGAAGGCGCCGCCAGGGACGCAAGCCTCCGCTGCTGCTGCCGCCGTCCCGATAGCGCGTTCCGACGACGAGGTCCGCACCCGCGTCGAGCGCGGCGAGGAACGCCGGCAGCAGCGAGAGGTCGTGCTGCAGGTCGGCGTCGCAGACGGCGATGGCCGGTGCTCTCGCCTGGTCCAGCGCAGCGATGCAGGCGGCCGAGAGCGAAGCCTCGCGCGGGAGAGGCAGCAGGCGCACCGGCAGTCCCCGCGCCGCCAGGGCGTCGACCGCGGCCTGCGTACCGTCGTCCGAGGCGCTGTCGGCGAAAAGGATCTCCAGCCCGCGGCCGGCGGCGATCGGCGTCGCCATCGCCGCCAGCGCTTCTTCGGCGAGCGGCACGACGTTGTCGCGCTCGTTGAGGGTCGGCACCAGCAGGCTGAGCGCGGGGGCGGAATCCATGGCGGCGGCACTCTAGTGCAGGAGCCCGCGCCGGCAAATCAGGGGCGGAGGCCTTGGCGTTCCAGCCGGTGGCCCATCCTTCGAGACGCCCTGCTGCGCAGGGCTCCTCAGGATGAGGTTCTTCAGTTTGCAGACAAACAAGGACCCTCGTCGTGAGAGGCAGCGCGCAGCGCTGCGTCTCGAAGGATGGGCCGAGAAGCAAGGTGTCGGGCGTACCTGGACAGCTCCGCACCACCCTTGGCATAAGCGCGCATGCCGTCACGGCCCGCGCTGGAGTCTCCCTGGCCGTTGCGAGCCGCCCTGCTGCTGGCGGCCACCTTCGCGCTGCGGCTGTTCCTTGCCAGCGACGTGCCGTTGGCGTTCGGCGAATCCTACTACCTCGCCTCGGTGCGCCAGCTCGACTGGTCGTGGTTCGACCAGCCGCCGCTGACGCTCTGGGCCATCGGGTTGACGCAGCGTCTGTTCGGCGAGGACTCCTGGCTGCTGCTGCGCCTGCCGCAGCTGGTCTTCTTCCTGCTGCTCGGCTGGCGGGTCTATGCGTTCACCGCGGCAGCCTACGGCGGGCGTGCCGGGTTCCTGGCACTCCTCCTGCTGGAGCTCGCGGCGGTCTTCGGCATGACGGCGGGCTGGCTGATCCAGCCGGACGCGCTTTTCTTCCTGCTCTGGTGGCTCGCCGTCGAGGCGCTGTGGCGCGCCCTCCGGCTGGGGGGCTGGGCGCAATGGCTGCTGGCCGGCCTGCTTCTCGGGCTGACGCTGCTGGCGAAGTACCCGGGCGTGCTGCTTGGCATCGGCGCGATCCTCTACCTGCTGCTCTCCTCCCGCGACCGGATCTGGCTGCTGCGCCCGCAGCCCTATGCCGCAGCGGCCGTCGCGCTTCTGTTGCAGGCACCGGTACTGCTCTGGAACTGGCGGCACGGCTGGATCTCCTTCGCTTTCCAGGGCGGTCGCGCGGTCGACTCGGGCGGCCTCGACTGGGAGCGCTTCCTGGGCGCGATCCTGGGCCAGGCGATCTGGGTCCTGCCTTGGGTCTGGCTGGTCCTGCTGCTCGCGCTGGCAAGGTCGTTCCGGCGCCTCGCCGACGACCGTGACCCCGGCCGCTTCCTGGCGCTGGCGGCCCTGCCGACCTTGCTGCTGTTCACTCTGGTGGCGCTCTGGTCGCCGATCGGCCGGCATTTCCACTGGCAGGCGCCGGGCTACCTCCTGCTGCTGCCGCTGGCCGGCCGGCTGCTGGACCAGGGCCTGGCGAGCGGCCGGCGCCTCGCGCGCGCCTGGCTCGCCGCCAGCGTGGCGCTGAGCGCCGTCCTGCTGATCGTCCTCTGGGGCCATGCGACGCGCGGCTGGCTGACGCCGCTGCTGGGCGATGATCTGCGGCGCGAGGACGACACCCGCGAGCTGGTCGACTGGCGGCCGTTGGCGCCGGCGGTGGCCGGCACGGACGCGGCCTTCCTCGTCACCAACCGCTGGCACCAAGCCGGCAAGGCCGATGCGGCGATCCAGGGAGCGCTGCCGGTCTTCTGCTTCTGCGACGATCCGCGCAACCTCGCCTTCGGGCGAGATCCGGCGGCTTTCCTCGGCCGCGATGCGATCATCCTGCAGAATCCGGAGTTTATGAAGGATCCCGAGGCACTCTACGGAGAGTACTTTGCCGCGATTGAACCCCTGGGCGAGCTGCACCTGGGCCGCGGCGGACGCGAGGAGGTGACCTTGCGGCTCTGGCGCGGCCGGTCCCTTTCGGCCCCCTATCCAATGCCCTATGGTCCCTGACGGCAAAGCCATCCTGGTCGACCGAAGGAGAGGGGGGAGAGCGTGCCGGTTCGCGACGGTTTAGCGCCGGTTCCGATGGTCGATCTGCAGGCACAGCGACGCCGGCTGGAACCGGGCCTGGGCGAGGCGATGGCGCGCGTGCTGGCGCACGGCCGTTTCGTGCTCGGGCCCGAGGTCGAGGAGCTGGAGCTGCGCCTGGGCGACCTCACCGGGGCCAGTTGCGTCACCTGTGGCAATGGCACCGACGCGCTCGAGCTCGCGCTCTGGGCCGAGGCCATCGGCGCGGGCGACGCCGTCGTGCTGCCGGCCTTCACCTTCGCGGCCACCGCCGAGGCCGTCGTGCGGCGCGGGGCGACGCCGGTTTTCGCCGACGTCGACGATGTCACGTGGAATCTCGACCCCGCCTCCGCCCGTCGCGCGCTGGAGTGGGCTGGTCGATCGGGCTTGCGGACGCGCGCGCTGATCGCGGTCGATCTCTTCGGCTGGCCCGCGGACTATCCGCGCTTGGCTGCACTTGCCGAGGAGCGCGAGGTCACTTTGATCGCCGATGCGGCGCAGTCCTTGGGTGCGGCGCTGGGCAACCGGCCGGTGGGTGCGCTGGCGCCGCTGACCGCGACCTCGTTCTACCCTTCGAAGCCGCTCGGCTGCTACGGCGACGGTGGCGCGATCTTTGCGCTCGACCCGGCCAAGACGGAGCGCCTGCGCCTCCTGGCGCGCCACGGCCAGGGTCCCGGCCGCTACAACCACTTGAGCCTCGGTGCCAACTCGCGCCTGGACACGCTGCAGGCGGCGATTCTTCTCGCCAAGCTTGCCGTCTTCGAACCCGAGCTCGCGGAGCGAGACGCCGTGGCCCGTCGCTACGATGCCGGGCTGGCCGGGATCGTCGAGTTGCCCGCGCGCCCCGCTGGCGCCCTCCCGGCCTGGGCCCAGTACACGATCCGCCACCCCGAGCGCGACCGTCTCGCGAAGGCGCTGAGCGAGGCGGGCATCGCGACGGCGGTGCACTATCCGAAGCCGGTGAACCTGCATCCGCCCTATCGATCCTATCCGGCCCCCGATGGCGTGCCGGTCTCGCGGCGCCTGGCCGATAGCGTGCTG
>DATEDK010000318.1:0-2860 GCA_035281685.1 Kiloniellales bacterium
CCTGCGCCCGCAAGCCAAAGCAAAGCCATGACCCGCGACTACAAGGCGACCGTGTTCCTGCCGAAGACCGACTTCCCGATGCGGGCGGGGCTGCCGCAGCGCGAGCCGGAGCTCCTGGCGCGCTGGGAGGAGATCGATCTCTTCGCCAGGCTGCGCGAGGCCGCCGAGGGACGGCCGAAGTGGGTGCTGCACGACGGGCCGCCCTACGCCAACGGCCACCTGCACATGGGCCATGCGCTGAACAAGATCCTGAAGGACATCGTCACCCGCTCGCAGCAGATGCTGGGCAAGGACAGCCACTACGTGCCCGGCTGGGACTGCCACGGCCTGCCGATCGAGTGGAAGGTCGAGGAAGGCTATCGCGCCCGCGGCCAGGACAAGGACGCCGTCGACAAGGTCGAGTTCCGGCGCGAGTGCCGCGCCTTCGCCGAGCACTGGATCGCTGTGCAGAGCCAGGAATTCAAGCGCCTGGGCGTGGTCGGCGATTTCGAGCGGCCGTACACGACCATGGCCTACGAGGCCGAGGCCGCGATCGTGCGCGAGATTGGCAAGTTCCTGATCAACGGCGGGCTCTACGCCGGCCACCGCCCGGTGCTCTGGTCGGTGGTCGAGAAGACCGCGCTGGCCGACGCCGAGGTCGAGTACCACGACCACCGCTCGACTACAGTGTGGATCCGTTTCCCGGTCATAAAGGCGAGCAACGCGGCGCTCGAAGGCGCCAGCGTGGTGATCTGGACCACCACGCCCTGGACGCTGCCCGGCAACCGCGCCATCGCCTTCGCCGAGGACGAGATCTACGCCATCGTGCGGGTGACCGCGACGACCGGCGAGAAGAGCCTGGCGCAGGTCGGCGAGCGCCTCGTCGTCGGCAAGGCGCTGGTCGAGGCGCTGCAAGCAGCGGCCAACTGCACGCTCGAGATCGAAGCGGAGCTGCCGGGCGCGGCACTCGCTGGCACGCTCACGCGCCACCCCCTCCGTGGGCAGGGCTACGACTATGACGTGCCGCTCCACGCCGGCGACTTCGTGACCATGGATGCCGGCACCGGCTTCGTGCACATCGCGCCGGGCCATGGCGAGGACGACTGGCGCCTGGGTCAGGCGCAAGGGCTCGAGGTGCCGCACACCGTCGGCCCGGACGGCGCCTTCCTGGCGCACGTTCCGCTCTTCGCCGGCCACAAGGTCTATGACGAGAACGGCAAGGAAGGCACGGCCAACGGCGCGATCATCAAGGCGATGGCGGCGGCCGGCGCTCTGCTCGCCAAGGGCCGCCTGGTGCACAGCTATCCGCACTCCTGGCGCTCGAAGGCGCCGCTGATCTTCCGCAACACGCCGCAGTGGTTCATCTCGATGGAGGCGAACGAGCTCCGCGAGAAGGCGCTGGCGGCGATCGACGCCACGCGCTTCGTGCCGGCGAACGGCCAGATCCGCCTGCGCTCGATGATCGAGCAGCGTCCCGACTGGTGCGTCTCGCGCCAGCGCGTCTGGGGCACGCCCTTGCCGATCTTCGTCAACAAGGCGACCGGCGAGCCGCTGCGCGACCAGCGCGTGATCGACCGCGTCGCCGAGGCCTTCGAGCAGGAGGGCGGCGACGCCTGGTTCTCTTCGCCGCCCCAGCGCTGGCTCGGCAACGACCACAACGCCGACGACTACGAGCAGCTGCAGGACGTGGTCGAGGTCTGGTTCGACTCGGGCTCGACGCACGCCTTCGTCCTGGAGACGCGGCCCGAGCTGAAGTGGCCGGCCGACCTCTACCTCGAGGGCTCCGACCAGCACCGCGGCTGGTTCCACTCCTCGCTGCTGGAGTCCTGCGGCACGCGCGGGCGCGCGCCCTATGACGCCGTCTTGACGCACGGCTTCGTGGTCGACGAGGAAGGCCGCAAGATGTCGAAGTCGCTCGGCAACGGCATCGATCCGGCCGACGTCATCAAGGAGTCGGGCGCCGACATCCTGCGCCTCTGGGTCGTCGCCTCGGACTTCAGCGAGGATCTGCGCATCGGGCCGCAGATCCTGAAGTACCAGGTCGACGCCTACCGGCGCTTCCGCAACACGCTGCGCTACCTCCTGGGCGCGCTCTCCGACTTCGATCCGGCCGAGCGCCTGCCCTTCGAGGAGATGCCGGAGCTGGAGCGGCTGATCCTGCACCGCCTTGCCTCGCTCGATCTGCTCGTGCGCCAAGCGACGGAGGATTTCGACTTCCACGCCATCTATCGCGCGCTGCACGACTTCTGTGCCGGCGAGCTTTCCGCCTTCTATTTCGACGTCCGCAAGGACTCGCTCTACTGCGACCGGCCGGACGATCCGCGCCGGCGCGCCTGCCGCACGGTCCTGGACCAGGTCTTCGACTGCCTCACCGCCTGGCTGGCGCCGATCCTCTGCTTCACCGCCGAGGAGGCGTGGCTCGCGAGTGGCCGCGCGCCCAGGGAGTCGGTGCACCTGCGCACCTATCCGGAGCTGAGCAAGGCCTGGATCGATCCCGAGCTCGACGCGCGCTGGGATCGGCTGAAGGCGGTCCGTCGTGTCGTCACCGGCGCGCTCGAGCTGGCGCGCGCCGACAAGCGCATCGGCGCCTCGCTGCAGGCCGCCCCGCGCGTCTGGATCGCCGATCCCGACTTGCTGGCGCTCGCCCAGCAGCAGGACTTTGCCGAGATCGCCATCACCTCGGCGGTCGAGCTGGTGGCGGGCGAGGGTCCGGCCGAGGCCTTCCGCCTCTCCGACGTGGCGGGCGTCGCGGTCGAGGCCGTGCTGGCCGAGGGCGGCAAGTGCCAGCGCTGCTGGCGGGTGCTGCCGGAGGTCGAGGACGAGCTCTGCCACCGCTGCACCGCGGCGGTGGACCAGCTGGCGCCGGCGGCGTGAGCACGCT
>DATEDK010000319.1:0-9211 GCA_035281685.1 Kiloniellales bacterium
GCCAGGAGAAAGAGCGCGCCGAGCACGACGCGCGACCAGGCGACGGTCAGGGGCGGCACGGCCTGAAGGGCAATGTCGGCGAAGAAGAAGCCGGTGCCCCAGACCAGCGAGAGCGTAAGCAGCAAGAGCCAGACGCGCAGCGACATCGGTGCCATAGGCGACCGTGGCGGCGCGTCGGCCGGAACTCTCTCCGGGGATTGCAGCCTGTCCCCTCCACCGTGCCGAGCACGGGGGAGGGTTAGGGAGGGGTGGCGCAGAATCGTGCTGGTTGTTGGAGGGAGCTGCTTCGTCGGCACCCCCTCCCCAGCCCTCCCCCATGCTGCGCATGGTGGAGGGAGTCGGCCTCAGCTGCCCGGCTGGATCACCAGGCAGGCGACGTTCTGCTTGGTCAGAAGGCGGCAGGCTTCGCGCGCATTGCCTTCGCTGAGGTTCGCCAAGCGCGCGCGATAGAGCAGGCCCTGGTCGTTGCGCACCTCGACGACCTGGATGCTGGCGCCGGCGAGCGGCTTCGCCGCCTGGCCGCCGGCGGCCACGGCCGCCTTCTCGGCATTGGCGAAGCGCGAGAAGGCGCCGACCTGGATCGCCCAAACTCCTTGCGGCGTCGCATCGTTCGCGACCGTGCCGAGCGCGGCCACCTGCGAGTTGTCGGGCAGCGGCGTCGCCTCGATTGGGCTGGCCGGGAGTGGCGGCGCCACCACGGCGACGGTCTCGCCTTCGCCCGAACCCTGTTCCGCCAGCGCGAGCGGCAGGCTCACCGCCGCGACCGGCTTCTCCGGCGGCACCGTCGCCTCGACGGCAGAGACGGCGACGGCCGGCGCCTCGGGCAGGTCGAGCTCCTCGACGGTGACGAAGGCCTGGTCCAGCAGGTCCGCGGTGTGGCGGTTGCGCACCGAGGCGGTCTTGCCGCCGAAGACTACGGCAATCACCCGGCGCCCATCCTTCACGGCGGAGACGGCGATGTTGTAGCCCGAGGCCTTGGTGTAGCCGGTCTTGATGCCGTCGACGCCGTTGTAGGCGGTCAACAGCTTGTTGTGGTTGGAATAGGTCTTGCCCTTGTAGGTGAAGCTGCCGAGCGAGAAGTAGTGGTAGTACTGCGGGAAATTCTCGATCAGGGCCAAGGACAGCGTCGCCATGTCGCGCGCGGTGGAGAGCTGGCGCGAGTCGGGCAGGCCCGAGGCGTTGTAGAAGTTGGTGCGGCTCATGCCGAGTGCCTTGGCCTTCGCCGTCATCAGCTTGGCGAAGCCCCATTCGGTGTCGCCGATCGCTTCGGCCACCACGACGGCGACGTCGTTCGCCGATTTGGTTACGAGACCGCGGATCGCGTTCTCGACGGAGATCGTAGACCCGGTCTTCAGGCCGAGCTTGGATGGCTGCTGCTTGGCGGCGCGAGCCGAGACACTGAGCTTGTCCGAGAGCGAGAGCTCGCCGTTCTGCAGGGCCTCGAACAGCAGATAGAGCGTCATCATCTTGGTCAGCGACGCCGGGTAGTTCCGCGTATCCGCGTTGGTCTCGTGCAGGACGAGGCCGGTCTCGGCGTCGACGACGATCGAGGCGTACTTGGCCTGGGCCGGATTCGCGCCCAGGAGCACGACCGCGAGAACCACCAGAACTAGAGTGGCGGTGGCTCGCTCCCAACAATACTTTGCGAAGGAGCGGTGGAAACTTGCCAGAAGATGCAAAGACTTTCCCCCAGGACTCGCCCCTAACCCCCTCGAATCGCAGGTACTTTACGTGAGTCGCGCGGCGCCTGTCCAGCACCGTTTGCCGCCACCGCCCCTGCGGCAAAGGGGTGCGATGTTGCATCGCACAAAATTTCTTGACGCTGACCAGAGTGGGCTTATATATCGGTTATGCTGCGCTGCACAATAACTGCAGCCGGCGAGCCAGGGACCCCTGAAACCCCGCGGTGCCTCGAAGAGGGCCGCACAGCCCGTTGAGGAAAGGAAGCGTTCATGAGCGAGAAGTCGAGGAAGACCGCCGCTGCGGTCAACGAGGCGCTGAAGCCCGTCGAAGCCGCGGCCTATGCCGGTAAAGAGACGGTGGAGTCGGTCATGAAGGCCGGCACCGAGGCCGCCCAGAAGGGCTATGCCCAGGCCGTGCAGCTGACCAAGGAGCAGGTCGAGAAGACCTCCGAGGCCATGTTCAAGAGCTATGACCAGATGAACACCTTCGGCAAGGAGAACCTCGAGGCGGTCGTCGCGTCGGGTTCGATCGTCGCCAAGGGTGTCGAGAACCTCTCCAAGGAAGTCTTCGCGCTGGCGCAGTCGTCCTTCGAGACCTCGATGAATGCCGCGAAGGCCTTCATGAGCGTGAAGAGCCTGCGCGAGGTGGTGGACCTGCAGTCCGACCTCTCCCGCACCCAGTTCGACAGGCTGATGGCCGACAGCGCGAAGCTGGCCGAGCTGTCGCTGAAGGTCGCCAACGAGGCCTTCCAGCCGATCCAGGCGCGCTTCAACGTCGCCTTCGAGAAGATGCTGAAGCCGGCCGCTGCCTGAGCGACCCTTCAGTTTCGAGCCTCTTCGGGGGCCCGATCGCCGGACCGGCGGTCGGGCCCTCTCTCTTTTCGCATTTCGGACCAATTTGGAGCAGGCGGGAGTCATGGAGCCACTTGCCATGCCGTACCATTGTTCAGGGGTAGGGTCCCATTGTGCGTGGCAAGGTCTTCTCCCAATATCATGGGGCGCAGGCCTGAGAGTCGCCGTGCTGGCGACCGCGACCCCACTGAAAGCCGAGGTCGATCCCGGACGAGAGATGGCCAAGGAAAACGACAAGGACGGTACCGGCAACGGTATCGGGCGCAACGACGGCAGCGTCCTGGTGGAGACGCGGGCCAAGACCAAGAAGCCGTCCATGTACAAGGTCCTGATGCTGAACGACGACTACACGCCGATGGAATTCGTCGTTCATGTCCTGGAGCGATTCTTTGCGAAGAACCGTTCAGAGGCCACCGCGATCATGCTGCACGTGCATCGGCGCGGTGTCGGAGTATGCGGTGTTTTTACCTATGAGGTAGCGGAAACCAAGGTGACGCAGGTGATCGATTACGCCCGCAAACACCAGCATCCGCTGCAGCTCACCTTGGAAAAGGATTGACCCCTGATGTTATCCAGCAACCTCGAGCAGACGCTGCATCGGGCCCTGGGCTTCGCCAACGAGCGCCGGCACGAATACGCAACGCTCGAGCACCTGCTTCTCGCCCTGACCGAGGATCCCGACGCCGTCGCCGTGATGCGCGCCTGCGGCGTCGAGCTCGAGCAGCTCCGCGGCCAGCTTGTCGACTACATCGACAACGACCTCTCCAACCTGATCAGCCGCTCGGCCAGCGACGCCAAGCCGACAGCCGGCTTCCAGCGCGTGCTGCAGCGCGCCGCCATCCACGTGCAGTCCTCCGGCCGCGAGGAGGTGACCGGGGCCAACGTGCTGGTGGCGCTCTTCTCCGAGCGCGAGAGCCATGCCGTCTACTTCCTGCAGGAGCAGGAGATGAGCCGGCTGGACGCGGTCAACTACATCAGCCACGGCATCGCCAAGGTGAAAGGCCTGGAGGCCGAGCGCCCGGTTTCCGGCGCCGATCGCGAGGCGCAGGCCGAGAAGGTGGTGAAGAAGGGCCGCGACGCGCTCGATGCCTATTGCGTCGATCTGAACAAGAAGGCCAAGGCTGGCAAGATCGATCCCCTGATCGGCCGCGAGAACGAGATCGAGCGCACCATCCAGGTGCTCTGCCGGCGCACCAAGAACAACCCGCTCTACGTCGGCGACCCCGGCGTGGGCAAAACCGCCATCGCCGAGGGCTTGGCCCGCCGCATCGTCGAGGGCGATGTGCCCGACGTGCTGAAGGACGCCACGATCTTCGCGCTCGACATGGGCGCGCTCCTGGCCGGCACGCGCTACCGCGGCGATTTCGAGGAGCGGCTGAAGGCCGTGGTGAAGGAGCTGGAGGAGCAGCACCACGGCATCCTCTTCATCGACGAGATCCACACGGTGATCGGCGCCGGCGCCACCTCGGGCGGCGCCATGGACGCCTCGAACCTGCTGAAGCCGGCGTTGCAGTCGGGCACGCTGCGCTGCATCGGCTCGACCACCTACAAGGAGTACCGGAACTACTTCGAGAAGGACCGCGCTCTCGTCAGGCGTTTCCAAAAAATCGACGTCAACGAGCCGACCGTCGAGGACGCGGTGAAGATCCTGCGTGGCCTCAAACCCTACTACGAGAGGCACCACAAGGTGCGCTTCACCGCCGAGGCGATCCGCGCCGCGGTCGAGCTCTCGGCGCGCTACATGCACGACCGCAAGCTGCCGGACAAGGCGATCGACGTGATCGACGAGACCGGCGCCAGCCAGCAGCTGCTGCCCGAGTCGCGGCGCAAGAAATCGCTCGGCGTCAAGGACGTCGAGGCGGTGGTGGCGAAGATCGCGCGCATCCCGCCCAAGTCGGTCAGCCAGGATGACCGTTCCACCTTGCAGAACCTGGAGCGCGACCTGAAGACCATGGTCTTCGGTCAGGACCAGGCGATCGACGCTCTGTCGGCCGCGATCAAGCTGGCGCGCGCCGGCCTGCGCGAGGGCGAGAAGCCGATCGGCTGCTATCTCTTCTCCGGTCCCACCGGCGTGGGCAAGACCGAGGTGGCGCGCCAGCTCGCGCGTTCGCTGGCGATCCCGCTGAAGCGCTTCGACATGTCGGAGTACATGGAGCGGCACTCGGTCTCGCGCCTGATCGGCGCGCCGCCGGGCTACGTCGGCTTCGACCAGGGCGGCCTCCTGACCGACGCGGTCGACCAGAACCCGCACTGCGTCCTGCTGCTGGACGAGATCGAGAAGGCGCATCCAGATCTCTTCAACGTGCTGCTGCAGGTGATGGACTACGGCAAGCTGACCGACCACAACGGCAAGCAGGTCGACTTCCGCAACGTCATCCTGATCATGACGACGAACGCCGGCGCGGCCGAGCTGGCGAAGCCCGCGATCGGCTTCTCCAACGAAATCCGCCGCGGCGACGAGCACGAAGCGGTCGAGCGCATGTTTACGCCCGAATTCCGCAACCGGCTCGACGCGATCGTCGGCTTCAAGAACCTGACGCCGGAGGTGATCGGGCGCGTCGTCGACAAGTTCGTGCTCCAGCTCGAGGCTCAGCTGGCCGACCGCAAGGTCACCATCGAGCTCTCCGAGGCGGCGCGCACCTGGCTCGGCCAGCACGGCTACGATCCGCTGATGGGTGCCAGGCCGCTGGCCCGGGTGATCCAGGAGTCGATCAAGAAGCCGCTGGCCGAGGAGCTGCTGTTCGGGCGCCTCTCGAAGGGCGGCGTGGTCCGCGTCGACGTCGCCGAGGGCAAGCTGGTCTTCACCTATCCGGAGCCGCCGGCCGGCGAGCTGCCGGCGCTGCCGCCTCCGGGCGAAGACGATCCGCCCGAGGGCGAGACCTGGGAGGAGGATGACGGCACCAGCCCGCGCGGCCGCCAGTCCGAGACCGTTTGATTGACCGCCGGCACGGCTGCGCCTGAGCTCGATCACGCAGCGGAGCGCCATCGCCGGCTGCGTGCCCAAGGCCTGCTCTGGCAACGCGGCGACATCACCTTGCGCCGGTGCCGGCGAGGCCTCATCGCCTTCCTGACGCACGATCGCTACATCGGCGCCGCGCTCGAACACATGGGCGAGCTGAACGAGCGGGATTTCGCCCTGCTACGCGAGCTGGTGCGGCCCGGCGACTGGGTAGTCGATGCCGGAGCGAACATCGGCATCTATACGCTCTTCTTCGCGCACCGGGTCGGACCGAAGGGGCGGGTGCTCAGCATCGAGGCGCAGCCCCGGATCGCCCGGCTGCTGCAAACCAACATCGGCCTCAACCAGGCGAATCATGTCGCGGTCTGGCTGGGCGCCGTGGGAGAGGCGCCGGGCCGCCTGCACCTTCCGCCGGTGGACTACAAGGCCGAGAACAACTTCGGCGGCGTCGGCCTGCAGCGAAAGCCGGTCGGGCTCAGCGTCGAGGTGCGGCCGCTCGACGGCGCTCAGCTCGAACGCTGCGACTTCATCAAGATGGATGTCGAGGGGATGGAGGCGGCGGTCTTCGCGGGCGCTCTCGCGACCATCCGCAAGTTCAGACCGGTGCTGTGGATGGAAGCCGACCGGCCGGGCGCGGTCGACCGGCTCGGTTCGCTTGCGCGCGGCGAGGGATATCGCTGCTGGGAGCTGCACATCCGCGGCGAGCGCGCACGCAACTTCTACCGCAGACCCCGGAACATCTTCGTCGAGCGCTATGGGCACCACTTCATCACGATAGAGCTGCTGGCACTGCCGCCCGGGCGGCCCGAGCCGCATTGGCTTTCGGCGCCGCCGGATGGCGTCGAGCTGCGGTGGCTGGGATGACGCCGGAGGGCATCGCCGGCTGCCTCGCAGGCACGCGCGTGCTCGATCTATCCCAGTGGCTGCCAGGTCCCTTCGCCACGCAGATGCTGGCCGACCTAGGCGCCAGCGTCTTGAAGGTGGAGCCGCCGGCAGGCGACCCGGCTCGCGCGCTGGGGCCGGAGGCCGAGAGCGGCCTCTCGCTGTTCTACCGACAGGTCAACCAGGGCAAGGCGGTGCTGCGCCTCGACCTGAAGCAGGCGGCCGATCGTGCGCAGTTCCTGCGCCTCGTCGCCAGGGCGGATGTGCTGCTGGAGTCCTTCCGGCCCGGCACCCTCGCGCGGCTCGAGCTCTCGTCCGAAGCGCTGCGCCGGACCAATCCGCGCCTCGTGCACACGGCGCTCTCCGGCTGGGGGCAGAGCGGGCCCTATGCGCTGCGCGCCGGGCACGACATCAACTACCTCGCGATCGGCGGCGGCCTCGCGCGCTCGGGCGAGGCGGAGCGCCCGCGCTTCGCCTACCCGCCGGTGGCCGACTACGCCTCGGCTCTGCTGGCGACGCTGGTCACCCTCGCCGGGCTGCTCAGGCGGGCATCGACCGGGGAGGGCAGCTTCCTCGACGTCAGCCTGATGGAGACCGTGCTGGCCTGGCAGGGCTCGGCACAGAGCCTGGCGCGGCGCGGGCTGCTGGAGCGGCGGGGCGAAGCCCTGCTGTCGGGCGGGGCTGCCTGCTACAACCTCTACCGCACCTCCGAGGGCGCCTTCGTCTCGCTGGGAGCGATCGAGGCGAAGTTCTGGGCGAATTTCTGTGAGGCTATGCGCCGCCCGGACTGGATCGGCCGCCAGTGGGAGACGTTCCCGCAGCGGGCCCTGATCGCGGAGCTGGCGTCGGCCTTCGCCGGCCAAGAGCGTGCGCACTGGCAGCACCTTCTGGAGCCGGTGGACTGCTGCTTCGAGGTCGTACTGGAGCCCGACGAACTGCCGGCGCATCCGCAGGTCGCCGCGCGCGGGCTGCTGGTCGAGTCGGGCGGGCTGGTGCAGGCGCTCTTCCCGGCGCTGCTGGACGGCCGGCCGCCTGCGCCGCGAGCGGACGTGCGGGAGCTCGACTGCGCTGCGGCGCTCGCCGCCTGGGAGGCATGAAAGGGGCCCCGTTGATCGGTCCCCGGGCGGCGGGGCAGAGTTTGCCGCAGATGTTGCGGAAGCTGCCGAAGCGGGTGCTGAACCGTCTGCGCGCGACCTGGCGCTTCTGGCGCTACGTCGGGCTCAGGTTCTGGGACGACAATCTCTTCACCAAGTCGGCGGCGCTCTCCTTCCAGACCGCTCTGGCGCTGGTGCCGCTCTTCACCATCACCATCTCCGTGCTCTCGGCCTTTCCCGGCTTCCAGGACGAGGTGCAGCACTTCCAGGCCAGCATCCTCGACGTGGTGGCACCGCACGTCGGCATCGAGATCGGCCAGCAGCTGACGCTCTTCGTCGAGAATGCGCGCAAGCTGACCGCAGTCGGCATCATCGTGCTGGCATTCATCGCCATGATGCTGCTGCACACCGCCAGCGACACCTTCGATGAGATCTTCCGCATCAAGCGGCAGCGCGGCCTCGCCATCCGCTTCATGGCCTACTGGACGCTGCTGACGCTGGGGCCGCTGCTCTTCGCCCTCGGCTTCTCGCTGACCGCGGGGCTCGTAGTCTCGGAGCAGAGCATCACCAGTGACTTCGTCGAGGACTTTTTCGTCTTCCTGCGCGGGCTCCTGCCTTTCTTCATCGAATGGGCCGCCTTCATGTTCATCTACTGGCTCGCGCCCAGCAAACCCGGCGAGTTCGCCGATGCGGCCGCGGCGGCGCTGGTGGCGGCGATCCTGCTGCAGGTGCTGAAGGGCGGCTTCGCGCTCTACCTCGTCTACGTCGCGAGCTACGAATCGATCTATGGCGCGGTCGCGGCGATCCCGGTGGCGCTGATCTGGCTGGAACTGGCCTGGGCAGCGGCGCTCTTCGGCGCCTCGATTGCGGCGGCTCTACCCGAATGGCGCGAGGGCCTCGACCTGCCGCGCGTCGCCCAGGCGCACCGCAAGACCCATCAACCTCACTAGTCCGCGAAGGGAGCCCGGGCCGCCTCGGCGGCCCTGCGCCAAGCCGCGGCACCCGCGGGGTCGGGCGGCTGGCCGAAGCTGCCGGCCTCGAGACCGTCGGCCAGGCGCTCCATCGCCAGCACGTGCCCGCCTTCGGCGGCGGCGAGGAACCAGCGCAGCGCCACCGCCGGGTCGGCCGTCGTGCCGGTACCGTCGCGGTAGTCCTTCGCCACGTCGTACATGCCGATGGTCTCGCCGGCCTCGGCCAGCGCGAGATGCGCGCTGAAGGCCGCCTCCGCCTCGCCCGACTGCTCGAAGACGATGGCGGCCAGGCGATGATGCAGGATGTTGTCGGGGTCGAGCCGCAGCGCCTGATGCATCGAGGGCGAGGCCTCGATGAAGTACCACATGGTGGCGAGGGCGGCGGCGTGATCGAAATAGGCCTCGGGGTTCTCCGGGTCGAGCTCGATGCGCCGCGCGTAAAGCTCGACCGCGCGCCACTCCCCCCTGTTGCCGAGATAGAAATCGCCCAGCCGCTTCAACGCGAGAAGATCGCGCGAGTCGTCGATCAGCGCCTCCTCGCACGGCTTGACCGAGCGCGCGGGGTCGGCGGCGGCGCAGCGCTCGTGCCAGCTCTCCGCGGCAGCGGGCATCGGCAGCAGCAGGAGGATCAAGGCGAGGCGTCGCATGATCCGGCGTGTTCTCGACGATAGGGCCCGCTCGCGGCCAGAGCCTCGCGCTCGGCGATGACCTGCAGGGTCTCGCGCTGCAGGAAGCCGGCGACGGCCTGCTCCAGGCGAGGGTCGGCGATCC
>DATEDK010000320.1:0-2343 GCA_035281685.1 Kiloniellales bacterium
GGTGCTGGAAGACCTGCTGCGGGTCTTCCCGGCCACCTTCGAACTCGCGACCGCCGCGACGATCCTCGGCACGGTGCTGGGCGTGCCGCTTGGCGTCATCGCCGCGACGCACCATGACCGCTGGCCCGACCAGGTGATCCGCGTGGTCGCCCTGATCGGCTACTCCGTGCCGGTGTTCTGGCTCGGCATCGTCGGCCTGATGCTGTTCTACGCCCGGCTCGACTGGGTGCCGGGACCCGGCCAGCTCGACGTGTTCTATCAGGACATCGTCGAGCCGGTGACCGGCATCATCACCATCGACAGCCTGATCGCCGGTGAATACGACGTCTTCTGGAACGCGCTCTCGCACCTGATCCTGCCGGCCGGTCTCCTCGGCTACATCTCGCTCGCCTACATCGCGCGCATGACGCGCAGCTTCATGCTGGGCCAGCTTCGCCAGGAGTACGTGACGGTGGCGCGCGTGAAGGGCCTGCCGGAACGCCAGGTGATCTGGCGCCATGCCTTCGGCAACATCCGCGTACCGCTGCTGACCGTCGTCGTGCTGAGCTATGCGGCGCTCTTGGAAGGCGCGGTGCTGACCGAGACGGTGTTCTCCTGGCCCGGCCTCGGCCTCTACATCACGCACTCGCTGTTCAACGCCGACCTCAACGCCGTGCTGGGCGGCACCATCCTGATCGGCGGCATCTTCATCTCGCTGAACCTCTTGAGCGACCTGCTCTACCGGCTGCTCGACCCGCGCACCCGCACGGAGCTCACCCGATGAAAAGAGGGGCGATGAGGGAGGGCTGGCGCGCCTGGCTGCTGAGCGAGGCGCCGGCCTCGCGCCGCCAGGCTGCGGCCGGGCGCTGGTATCGCGACTGGCTCACCCTGCGCGCGAACCCGCTCGCCATGCTGGGTCTCGCCATCGTGCTCGGGCTGGTGCTGACCGCGCTGATCGGTCCGCTCCTGCCGATCCAGTCGCCCTACACGCAGGACCTGACCACCCGCCTGCAGCCGCCGAGCGCGGCCCATTGGTTCGGCACCGACGAGCTCGGGCGCGATATCTTCGCCCGCATCGTCTACGGTGCCGGCGCGACGCTCACCATCGTGATCCTGGTCGCCGTCATCGTCGTGCCGATCGGTCTCTTCGTCGGCACGGTCGCGGGCTATCTCGGCGGTTGGGTCGACAGCCTCTTGATGCGGCTGACCGACATCTTCCTCGCCTTCCCGCGCCTGGTGCTGGCGCTCGCCTTCGTCGCCGCGCTGAAGCCCGGCATCGAGAACGCGATCATCGCCATTGCGCTCACCTCCTGGCCGCCCTACGCGCGCCTCGCGCGCGCCGAGACCATCACCATCAAGAACGCCGCCTTCATCAAGGCGGCCGAGCTGCAGGGCGCGCGCGCGTTCCACATCCTCTGGCATCACATCGTGCCGCTCTGCCTCGCCTCCGTGGTCGTCCGCCTCACGCTCGACATGGCCGGCATCATCCTGACCGCCGCGGGACTGGGCTTCCTCGGGCTGGGCGCGCAGCCGCCGCTCGCCGAGTGGGGGGCGATGATCTCCACGGGCCGCGAGTACATCCTCGACCACTGGTGGGTCGCCACCATTCCCGGCATCGCCATCTTCCTCGTCAGCCTCGGCTTCAACCTGCTGGGCGACGGCCTGCGCGACCTCATGGATCCGCACAGATGACCGACAGGCCGCTGCTCGAGGTCGAGGACCTGCGCATCGCCTTCCCCGCGCGCCAGGGCATCTTCGAGGCGGTGCGCGGCGTCTCCTTCGCCATGGGCCGCGAGCGGCTCGGGATCGTCGGCGAGTCGGGCTCCGGCAAGTCGCTGACCGGCCGTGCGCTGCTCGGTCTGGTGCCGCGCCCGGGACAGGTGACGGCCAGGCGCCTCGCCTTCGCCGGGCAGGAGCTGCAGGGCCTGTCCGAGCGGCGGCTGCGCAGCCTGCGCGGCCGGCACATGACCATGGTGATGCAGGACCCGCGCTTCTCGCTGAACCCGGTGATGACCGTCGGCCGGCAGATCGAGGAGGCCTACCGCCGCCACGCCAGGGCCGGCGTCGCCGCGGCGCGCCAGCAGACGCTGGCCGCGCTGCAGGCGGTGAAGATCCGCGACCCCGAGCGCGTCTACCGGCTCTATCCGCACCAGGTCTCCGGCGGCATGTGCCAGCGCATCATGATCGCGATGATGCTGATCCCCGAGCCGGACCTGCTGATTGCCGACGAGCCCACCTCGGCGCTCGACGTCACCGTGCAGGCGCAGGTGCTGGCGATCGTCGAGGAGTTGGTGGCGCGCCGCGGCATGGGGCTGATCCTGATCAGCCACGACCTCGACCTGGTCCGGCGCTACTGCGACCGCG
>DATEDK010000321.1:0-2559 GCA_035281685.1 Kiloniellales bacterium
ACAGCGTCCTGACCTGGGTGGGCGCGGCCTACCTGGTCTACCTGGCGATCAAGTCGTGGCGCGAGGACACCTCTGTGGAGGCGCTGCAGAACCGCAAGGCTGCGAGCCTGACGCGGATCTGGATCGAGGGCGCGCTGGTCAACCTGCTCAATCCGAAGGTGGCGCTCTTCATCCTGGCTTTCCTGCCGCAGTTCACCGAGCCGGAGCGCGGCCATGTCTGGGCGCAGATCCTGGTGCTGGGCACGCTCTTCAACATCGGCGGCACCATCGTGAACGCTGCCGTGGCGCTCGCCGCCGGCAGCCTCGCCGAGCACCTGCGCCGGCGCCCTTCGATCAAGCGCTGGATGAACCGCATCTGCGCCACCCTGCTGGGCGCGCTCGCCGTGCGCCTCGCGACCAGCGCGCGGCAAGGTTAGTCAACCTCTCCCGAGGGGAGAGGTCGGCGCACGCAGTGCGCCGGGTGAGGGGCGGCGGAGCGGAAGTCTGGCGGCGCGAAGATCGCACCGCTTCCCCTCACCCGCGCCTTCGGCGCGACCTCTCCCCTCGGGAGGTTAGTTACCCTGCTGCTGCCGCTGCTTCTCGATCTCGCGCCACTTGCGGACGTTCTCGTTGTGCTCTTTCAGCGTCTCGGCGAAGACGTGGCCGCCGGTGCCGTCGGCGACGAAGTAGAGGAACTTGGTGTCCGCCGGGTGCAGCACGGCCTCGAGCGACGCCAGCCCCGGATTGGCGATCGGCCCCGGCGGCAGACCGTCGATCGTATAGGTGTTGTAGGGCGTGGGCGTATCGAGCTCCTTGCGCGTGAGCCCGCGGCCGAGCGGCCCCTGCCCCTGCGTGATGCCGTAGATCACCGTCGGATCGGACTGCAGCCGCATGCCCTGCTTCAGCCGGTTCACGAAGACGCTCGCCACCAGCGGCCGCTCGTCCGGCAGCCCGGTCTCCTTCTCGACGATCGAGGCGAGCACGATCCATTCCGCCTCGTTCTCCAGCGGCAGGCCCGAGGCGCGCGCCGGCCAGAGGCGCGCGACGGCGTCGCGGTGGCCGGCGGTCATGCGGTCGAGAATCTGCTGTCGCGTGTCGCCGCGCTCGAAGAAGTAGGTCTCCGGCAGGAGCGTGCCTTCCGCCGGGACGACCTCGATCGGCGGCCCGGCCAGATCGGGCGCCGCATTCAGCACCTGCACGATCTCCCAGGTCGAGAGGCCCTCGGCCACGGTGACCTTGTGCACGACCGTGAGGCCGGCGATCAGCAGGTCCATCACCTGGCGCATCGAGCTGCCGGCGGGAATGGCATACTCGCCGGCCTTCAGCGCCTGGTCCTTTCCCAGCGCCTTCACCACGATGGTGAAGAGCCAGTCCTCGCTGATCACGCCCGCCTCCTGCAGAAGGTCGGCAATCCGCGGAAGCCCGGCGCCCTTGGGGATGATGACCACGGTCTCGGCCGTGCTGGGGCCGGGCTCCTGGAAGCGGGTCCAGCCCCACCAGGCAGCGGCGCCGGCGGCAAGCGCGCCCAGCAGCACCAGGATGAACAGCGATCTCAGGAAGGATCCGCGCCGCCGCGGCCGCGCGCGGGGTCGTTCCTCGGGCGGCAGGTCCTCAGGCGTGGCGTCCGAGAACGAGGCTGGCATTGGTACCGCCGAAGCCGAAGGAGTTGGAGAGCGCGATGTCGATCTTGCGCTCGCGCGCCTGCTTGGGCGCGAGATCGATGCCGACGCAGCTCGCCGACGGATTCTCCAGGTTGATCGTCGGCGGCGCGACGTTGTCGCGGATCGCCAGCAGGCAGAAGATCGCCTCGACCGCGCCGGCCGCCCCCAGGAGGTGGCCGATCGCCGACTTGGTCGAGCTCATCGTGACCGTCTCCGCCGCCGGCCCGAAGAGACGCTTCACCGCGGCGAACTCGATCTCGTCGCCGAGGGGCGTCGAAGTGCCGTGCGCGTTGATGTAGTCGATGCGCTCCGGCGCCATGCCGGCGCTCTTCAGCGCCGCCTGCATCGCGCGATAGCCGCCGTTGCCGTCCTCCGGCGGCGCGGTGATGTGATGCGCGTCGCCCGAGAGACCGTAGCCCAGCACCTCGCCGTAGATCTTGGCACCGCGCTTCTTGGCGTGCTCGAGCTCCTCCAGGATGACGACGCCGGCGCCCTCGCCCATGACGAAGCCGTCGCGACCCTGGTCCCAAGGACGCGAGGCAGCGGCCGGGGTGTCGTTGTAGCCGGTGGAAAGCGCGCGGCTCGCCGAGAAGCCGGCGACGCCGAGCCGGCAGATCGCCGCTTCCGCGCCGCCCGCGACCATGACGTCGGCATCGCCCCACTGGATCAGGCGGGTCGCGTCGCCGATGGCATGCGAACCGGTCGAGCAGGCGGTGACTACCGCGTGGTTCGGCCCGCGAAACCCGTAGCGGATCGAGACCTGGCCGGCGGCGAGGTTGATCAGCGCCGAGGGGATGAAGAAGGGCGAGATGCGCCGCGGGCCCTTCTCGGCCAGCAGCAGCGAGGCGTCGTAGATCGACTCCAGCCCGCCGATGCCGGAACCGATCAGCACGCCCGTGCGATCGCGCTGCTCGTCGCT
>DATEDK010000322.1:0-8652 GCA_035281685.1 Kiloniellales bacterium
CCAGGCGCTGGAGCGCCTCGCGGATCGGCGTGCGGCCGATGCCCAGGCGCTCGGCCAGCCTCTGCTCCGAGACCGCCTCGCCCGGGGCGAGCTGCAGCGTGACGATCAGCTCCTCGATCTCGGTGTACGCCCGATCGGTGAGCGTTTCAGCGGTGCTTGCGCTTTTCGACGAGCGTGAGGAAGCGGTCGTATTCCTTGTCGTCGACGGCATAGCTGTGGTCCTCGTCGGGGAACTTGCCGCCCTTCACCTCGGCGACGTACTGCTTCAGCCCGTTCACCGCGACCTCGGTCAGGTTGGCGAAGCGCTTGGTGAACTTCGGCTTGAAGTCGGTGAACACGCCGAGCAGGTCGTAGGAGAGCAGGATCTGGCCGTCGGTGCCGGCACCGGCACCGATGCCGATGGTCGGGATCTCGAGCTGCTCGGAGATCTTCCTCGCGATCGGCGCCGGCACGGCCTCGAATTCCAGCATGAAGCAGCCGGCGTCCTGGATGGCGAAGGCGTCCTCCAGGATCTTCATCGCCGCCTCCGCGGTGCGGCCCTGGATCTTGAAGCCGCCGAACATCGCGATGGTGTGCGGCGTCAGGCCGATGTGCGAGGCGGTCGGGATGCCGGCGTCGACCAGCGCCTTCAAGATGTGCGCCTGGCTCTTGCCGCCCTGCGGCTTCACCGCGTCGCTCGCGGCCTCCTGCATGAAGCGCGTGGCGTTGACCAGCGCGCGATCGACGGTGTTGTAGGACTGGTAGGGCATGCAGCCGAGCACGAAGGTGTTGGGCGCGCCGCGGCGCACCGCCTGCGCATGCATCACCATCATGTCCATGGTGGCCGGAATGGTGGAGGGATGGCCGTGCGCCACCATCGCGAGGCTGTCGCCGACCACGCAGACGTCGACGCCCGCCGCCTCCGCCCAGCGGGCCGAGGTATAGTCCGGCACCGAGGTGTAGACCATCTTCTCGCCGGTCTTCTTCGACTCGCGGATTTCCGTGATGGTGCGCTTCTTGCGCTCGCTCTCCGCCACGCTCCCCTCCCCTTGGCCTCTGGCCGCTCCGCTTGGCAGGCGGCGACGGCTGATATATGACTGATATGCGAAGCTGCGACAAGCCGGGGACGTCCCTATGCCGAACACCGTGAAGACCGTCATCTCGCTGCTGGTCGCCGCGGTCGCGGCCGCGATGTTCTTCTATCAGGACGACATCGGGTTCGAGGTGAACAAGTGGATCGTCGTCGCGCTCGCCCTCTTCATGATCCTGGCGCTCTGGCTCTTTCCCGAGGCCAAGGCGCGGCCGCGCGATCCGCGCAAGCCGGACGCGTGAGCACGGTGGTCGCGCGCAGGTCCCGCGCCGCGGCGGCGCGCGGCCCGGAGGACGAGGTCGAGGCGCCGCGGAGCCTGACCGACCGCGCCTATCGCGAGATCGAGGAGCGCATCGTCACGCTGCGCCTCGCACCGGGCGAGGTGCTGTCGGAGGCGAGCCTGGCGCAGGACCTCGACATCGGCCGCACGCCGATCCGCGAGGCTCTGCAGCGCCTGGCGCGCGAGGGCCTGGTCGTCATTCTGCCGCGGCGCGGCATCCTCGTTTCCGAAATCAACGTCCGCAGCCAGCTCGAGCTGCTGGCCGTGCGGCGCGAGGTGGAGCGGCTGATGGCGCGGCTGACCGCGCGGCGCGCCACCGCGGCCGAGCGCGAGGCCTTCCTGCGTCTGGCCGGCGACATGGAGAGCTCCGCCGACCAGGACGACGACGTCGGCTTCATGCGGCTCGACCGCCGGCTCAACCTGCTGATCGCCAAGGGCTGCCGCAACGAGTACGCGATGCGCACGATGGGCCTGATGGCCGGTCTCTCGCGCCGCTTCTGGTACCGCCACTACAAGGAGGCGCTCGACCTGCCGCTCTGCGCGCGGCTGCACGCCGGGCTCGCGCGCGCCATCGGCAAGGGCGACGTCGAGGCGGCGGGCGCCGCTTCCGACCGGCTCATGGAGTACATCGAGACCTTCACCCGCGCGACCCTGGAGCTCGGCCGCGCGGTCTAGGGCGCTCGGCCCTCAGAGCGGCGCGCCGATCACCTGGCCCCGATAACTTGATCCGGCAGCCAGGTGGCGATCTCCGGCACGAAGCAGAGGATGACGATCGCCAGCACCATGCAGAGCACGTAGGGGAGCGAGCCCAGCAGGATCGAGCGCAGCTTGATGTCCGGCGCGATGCCGTTGATCACGTAGAGATTGAGCCCGACCGGCGGCGTGATCAGCCCGATCTCCATGTTGATGGTGAGGATCACCGCGAACCAGTAGGGATCGAAGCCGGCCTCGGTGATGATCGGCAGGAGGATCGGCGCGGTCATCAGGATCAGCGCGACCGGCGGCAGGAAGCAGCCGCCGACCAGCAGGAAGAGATTGATGATCAGCATCAGCAGCCAGCGGTTCACCTCCAGACCGGCGATCCAGGCAGCGACCGACTGCGTCACGTAGAGCGAGGAGAGCGTGTAGGCGAAGAGCTCGGAGCCGCCGATGATCAGCATGATCATCACGCTTTCCTTCAGCGTGTCGCGGAACACGAGGCCGAGCCGCCGCAGGCTGAACAGCCGGTAGATCAGCACCACCAGCACAAGGGTGAAGAGCGCGCCCACCCCCGCCGCCTCCGAGGGCGTGGCGATGCCGCCGTAGAGCACGAAGAGGATGGCCGCCACGATGAGGAGGAATGGCAGCACGCGCGGCAGTGCGACCAGCCGCTCGCCGAGCGAGAAGCGGCGGCCGAGCTGCTCGAGGCCGAGACCGCGCCGGCGGCAGGCGATCACGGTCCAGAGCATGAAGAGCGCGGTCAGCATGATGCCCGGCAGCACACCTGCCAGGAACAGCCGCCCGATCGAGGTTTCGGTCGAGATGCCGTAGACGATCATGGTGACCGACGGCGGGATCAGGATGCCGAGCGTGCCGCCCGCGGCGATCGAGCCGGCGGCGATCTCGTCGGGATAGCCGCGCTTCTGCATCTCCGGGATGCCCATCTTGCCGATCGCCGCGCAGGTGGCGGGCGAGGAGCCGGAGAGCGCGGCGAAGAGCGAGCAGGCGCCGAGGTTGGATAGCACGAGGCCGCCCGGCACGCGGTTCAGCCAGCGGTCCAGCGCCTCGTAGAGGTCGCGGCCGGCCGGCGAGGCGGAGACCGCCGCGCCCATCAGGATGAACATCGGGATCGAGACCAGCGCGAAGCTGGCCATGCCGCCGTAGAAGAGCTCGCCCACGATGTCGAGGCTGCCCAGTCCGTTCACCAGCAGCAGCGCCAGGATCGAGGCCAGCCCCAGCGCGAAGGCGATCGGCATGCCGATCGCCGGCAACGCCATCAGGCCGAGCAGCAGCAGTGTGCCGGAGAGCCCGGGACTCATCGGCTCGCCTCGGAGCGCGCACGCAGGAGCTCGGCCACGTACTGCAGGAAGAGCAGCGCCAGCCCCAGCGGCAGCGGCAGGATCGGAATCCAGAGCGGCAGCTTCCAGACCGTCGGGGTCTTCCAGCCGTTGGCGAGCGCTTCATAGAGGAAATGCCAGCTCGACCAGCCCAGCAGCAGGCAGAACAGCAGGCAGGCCAGCACGCTGACGACATCCAGCACGCGCCGCAGGCGCGGCCCCGCGACATTCGGCAGGATGTCGATGTTGACGTGACCCTTGAGCAGCAGCACGTAGCCGCTGCCGAGGAAGGTGGCAGCCACCGCCGCATAGGTCACGAACTCGGTCTGCCAGACGGTGGATCCCTGCAGCAGATAGCGCACCACGACCATGTGCGTGACCACGAGAACCGCGGCCAGCAGCAGCAGGCAGGAGAAGAAACCGGCCGCACGCGACAGCGCGGTGACTACCCTGATGTAGGTCCGCACGGCGCGCCCGGCTGCCGGCGCCGGCTACTCGACGGCGAGGGCCTTCTCGATCAGCTCGGCGCCACCCGGCACGTCCTCGGCGAAGGTCTTGTACGACGTCGACTTGGCGAGCTCGAGCCAGGCGTTGTAGTCGGCCTCGCTCATCTCGACCACTTCGACGCCGGCGTCCTGGTAGACCTTCACCAGATCCTCGTCGAGCCCGCGCGCCTCGCTGTTGAAGTATTCCTCCGCCTTGGCGCTGGCCGCGGTCAGCGCCGCCTGCTGCTCCGCCGTCAGCTTGTCCCAGGATTGCTTGGAGATGAGGATCGGCTCGTACATGAACCAGAGCGCGTTCTCTCCGGGAGCCGTCAGGCAGGTCACGAGCTCGTAGAGCCGGAAGGAGACGAAGGAACCCGACGAGGTGTTGGTGGCGTCGAGCACGCCGGTCTGCATCGCCGTGTAGATCTCCGACGACGGCATCGACGCGATCGATGCGCCGGCAGCGGCCAGCATTTCCTCGAAAGCGGGCCCCGCGGCGCGCGTCACCTGGCCCGCGATGGTTTCCGGCGCGGTGATGCAGCCCTTCTTGGATGCGAAGCCGCCGGCGAGCCAGGCATCGGCCAGCACGATCACTCCGGCCTCCTCCACGATCGCCTTGATGTCGTCCATGAAGGCGGAGGTGTTCAGCCGCTCGGCGCGATCGTGGTTGCGCACGAGACCGGGCATCAGCGTGGCGGAAAACTGCGGGTGGCGCCCCGACGCGTAGTCCAGGGGAAAGGCCGAGATGTCGAGCTGGCCGTTCACCAGCGCCGGCCACTGATCGTTCGCCTTGAACAGGGACTGCGCCGGAAAGACCTGGATCTCCAGCCCGACGTTCGCGGCCGCGACCTCTCGTGCCAGCACCTGCACCATCTCGTCGCGAACGTCGCCTTTGCCGCCGGGAAACTGGTGCGAGGCCTTCAGCACGACGTTGTCGGCCGCCGCCCCGGTGAAGCCCAGGCAGCTGACCGCACTGGCGAACAGGAAGCGCCGCAGGATCACACTCATCGCCGGTCCTCCCAATGGCCGCGGGTCGCCATGCAAAGCGTCCCGGTTCCTTGCTTGCGGTAACGCTATCGGCTCCGTACTGCCGTGGAAAGCATGATGGACGATCGGAACCGCGCCGGCGAGCGCGGAGTTATGTAACTCGCAGAGCGGGAGGGAGCAGGACGTGACGGCAGAGCAGATAGAAGCTGTCTCGCTGCTGGCCGCGACGCTCATCCTCTTCGCCTGGGGCCGCTTCCGGCACGACGTCGTGGCGATGCTGTCGCTGATGGCGGCGGTCGCGCTCGGGCTGGTCGAACCCGATGCGGCCTTCGCCGGCTTCGGCCATCCCGCTGTCATCACCGTCGCTGCCGTGCTGGTCCTGGGCTACGCGGTCGCCGCCAGCGGCGTGATCGACGCTGCCGTGCAGCGCCTCATGCCGCGGGACGCCTCGCTCAGCGTGCAGGTGCTCGCGCTCGGCACCATGGGGGCGCTGATCTCCTCGGTGATGAACAATGTCGGCGCGCTCGCGCTGATCATGCCGGTCGCGATCGCCGCGGCGCGCAAGGCGGGCCAGCCGCCCTCGGTGCTGCTGATGACGGTTTCGCTGGCGACCATGCTGGGCGGATTGCTGACGTTGATCGGCACACCTTCGAGCCTGGTGGTCTCCGACTTCCGCCGCCAGGCGCTGGGCGAGGGCTTCGGACTCTTCGACATCACGCCGATCGGGCTGGCGCTGGTGGCCGCCGGCCTTGCCTTCGTCGCGCTCGTCGGCTGGCGCCTGATCCCGCTGCGCAGCGCGCCGGTCGCGGGCGAGCTCTTCGGCATGGCGACCTACGTCACCGAAGCGAAGGTGAAGGAAGGTTCGAAGTCCATCGGCAAGGCCTTCACGGAGCTGGAGCAGATGCCGGCCGTCGCCGGCGCGCACGTGATGGGCATCGTCCGCGCCGGCCGGCGGATTCCCTCGACCGCCTGGTGGGAACGCATCCAGGCGGGTGACGTCCTGGTCTACCAGACCTCGCCGGAGAACTTCCCGCGCGTGCAGGAAGCGCTCGATCTCGAGCACCTGGCCGACCCGGAAACCGGCGCGGCTGCGATCGCCGGCGAGGGACGCCTGCTCCTGGAGGCGGTGGTGCGTCCGCGTGCCGCGATCGAGGGCCAGACCGCGCAGGAGCTGCGCCTGCGTTCGCGCTACGGCGTCGACCTCGTCGCCGTCTCCCGGCAGGGCGAGGCGCCGAGCAGGCGGCTGAAGCGATTCCGCTTCGCCATCGGCGATCTCCTGCTGCTCCAGGGTTCGCCGCAGGCGCTGTCGACGGCGCTGAGCGCGCTCGGTCTCCTGCCGATCGCCGAGCGCAACCTGCCGCCGAGCCGCCGGCGCGCGCTGCCCGCGATCGGCTTCTTTCTTGCCGGCATCGTCGCGACCGCGAGCGGCCTTGCGCCGCCGGCCGTTGCGCTGATGGCAGCGGCGCTGCTGACCGTGATCTTCCGCGCGCTGCCGGTGCGCGAGCTCTACAGCGCCGTCGACTGGTCGGTGATCGTGCTGATCGGCGCCATGCTGCCGGTCGGCGGCACGCTCGAATCGACCGGCGCCACCGACGTGATCGCCAGCTGGCTCCTCGACGTCGGGCAGGGCGCCGGGCCGTTCCTGGTCCTGGCGCTGCTGCTGGTCGCCACGCTGCTGCTGGCGGAAGCGGTCAGCAACGCGGCGACGGCGGTGCTGATGTCGCCCTTGGCCATCGGGCTGTCGCGCGGGCTGGAGGTGCAGCCGGACGCCTTCCTGATGGCGGTGGCCTTGGGCTCCGCCTGCGCCTTCCTGACGCCGATCGGGCACCAGAACTCGACATTGATCATGGGGCCGGGCGGCTTCCGCTTCGGCGACTACTGGCGCCTCGGCGTCGCGCTCGAATTCCTTGTTGTCGCGATCGGCGTGCCGCTGCTGCCGTTGCTCTTCCCCTTCTGACCCTCAGTCCGCGTCGTCCGACGGCGGGATGACGCCCAGGATCACCGGCTTGTGGCCGGAGTAGGTCGAGGCGAAGAGCTGATAGTTCAAGGGGTCGCCCGGATAACCCTCGCCGAAGGTGTAGACCCAGAAGGGCTGCATCTCGCGGATCATGTCCAACACCACCGGCTCGCCGGTGATCTCGGCGCTGGGACCCTCCAGCACCAGCCAGCCCGCGGTCGGGCGCTTGTTGCTGACGTTGGTGGCCTGGCAGTTGTCGTCGAGTGCGATCAGGATGGGCGGCAGGCCGGCGACCTCGCTGCAGTCGTTGAAGTCGAAGCCGCCCGAGACGAAGACGTCGCGCTCGCCCCCGGCGTACTGCGAGAGCCATCCGGTCAGCGCGCCGAGCTCGAAGCGCCGCCGCGAGGCCTTCTCGCGACCCTCCGCCAGGTCGACGCTGACCACGTAGAAATCGTAGAAGCCGTCGGCCGTCACGAAGGCGAGCGCGAAGGGTACGCGGTCGTAGCTCGGATTGGCGGTGCGATCGGGATCGATGTAGCCGCTCGGCCGGTCCTGCGCGAGCCGCACGCGGTCCGGCTTGTAGAAGGTGACGGGCCAGACGGTCAGCCCGCTGTTCAGCTTGTTGGTCGGCACGTGGCCGGTGTCTTCCGGCGCCATGACGTAGTCGAAGCCGTGGCGGCGCATGGCGTCGAAGAAGTCGGCCGCCGGCTGCGCGGGCCGATAGGCTTCGCCGTCGCCGAACGTGCCGGGATAGGGCGGCGCGCCCAGGTCGTGCACGACGACGAGGTCGTAGGGCGCGACCAGGCAGGCCAGCGCCTCGTCTTCGCGCGTCGAGTAGACGCCGATGCCGTCGATGGTGAAGGTCGCGAGCGTCAGCGGCGCGCCCCCCAGCGCTTCCGGCGGCGGCACGGGGCAGACCGGTGGTTCCGGTTCGTCCGGCAGCCCGGTCACCAGGGGTTGTCCGCTGTCGTCGGTGCAGGCGGCGAGCCCGAGGCTCAGCAAGGCAGCCGCCAGGAGGCGGCAGGACGAAGGCCATTGCATGGTGTCACCCCCGGGAGGCTGGCGAAGGCTGCCACGTTAAGGACCGGCTCCTGGGGCGCCAAGAGGGGCGCGCCCAGGGACGCCGCGCAGGCCGGCCGATCACTCCATAACGCAGAAGGCCCGGCTGCGATCCATCGCGCCGGGCCTTGCCGAACTGGTGGAGCTGAGGGGAGTCGAACCCCTGACCTCTACAATGCCATTGTAGCGCTCTCCCAACTGAGCTACAGCCCCCGAACCCTGGGAAACCCTTGGCCGCAGTGCCCTTGGGGTGGCGCGGCGGAAGGCGTTATCTAAGCGGACGCCCTGCCTGCGGCAAGGACAAAAACGCGGCCCGCGGCCCCCTCAGCGCTCGTTCTTGCGGTCCTCGTCGTCCTCGACCAGGTCCTCGACGTCTTCGTCGTTCTCGCCGAGCTCCGAGGTGTCCTCCATGACGTCGTCGTCCTCGAGCTCCTCCTCGTTCTCGGCGAGCTGATCGTCCTCAGCCTCGTCCTCCGGGAGCTCGGCGTCCTCGGCCGCATCGACCTCAGCCTCCTCCGGCAGCGCCTCTTCGGCTTCGACGGCCTCCTCGGCGGTCGCGTCCTCAGCCTCGGCTTCCGCGGCCTCGGCGGGCTGCAGGCGATCCTTCTTCACTGCCGGCGCAGGCCGCGGACGGCGCGCCTTCAGGATCGCCTCGGGATCGAACACGGTGTTGCAGGCCGGGCAGACGATCGGCTCGCGGCCGAAGTCGTAGTACTTGGCGCCGCACGATTGGCATTGACGCTTGGTGCCCCATTCGGGCTTGGCCACGAGATGTCCTT